>NZ_JACBXB010000148.1 GCF_013870575.1 Pseudonocardia pini | reverse complement strand
TGACCCGCGGCGACTGGGCCGGACGACGCCCCGCCAACCGCACGCACGACGAATGGCGCACCCTGTTCACCGCCGCCGGTCTGGCCGTGCACCGCGAGGGGTCGGACGGTCTGACCCGCGGCCCCTACGGCCGGATCCCGACCCTCCTGGACCCGCGGACCGCCCCGGCCCGCACCCAGCACAGCCTCGGCACCCTCTTCCTCAACCCCGGCGAGGGCGAGAACGCGGTGTTCGTGCTGGAGAAGCCCGCGTGATCCCCGCGGTCTCTCACCTCAGAGGAACGATCACTACGCGAGCGTGACGCGGCGGTCGCCACCGCAACGCCCCCACCCGGTGCGTCCGCCCCGCAGCGTGACGAGCCCGGCCGACCTCCCATGATCACCGGCTCGGCACGGAGAACCGCGCCCCTCGCGGCTGCGAGTGCCCAGACAGCGATCATGGACTGCCGCGCGGCGACCGACCGTCCAGCACGATCACCACCCGTCGACGTGGAGGACCTCGTCGAGGGGCTGGCGCGGGGCGGGCTTGAAGTCCGTGCCCTTGGTGTACGCGACCGGCAGCAGCACCCCCTGCTGGACGGTCGCGGGGATGCCGAGCAGCTCCGCGACCTCCTTCTCGTACGCGAGGTGCAGCGTGGTCCACGCGCTGCCCAGGCCGCGGGCACGCAGCGCGAGCTGCAGGCTCCACGCGGCCGGGAGCAGCGAGCCCCAGAGGCCGGCTTGGTTGCCGGGCGGCAGGCCCGCCCCGCCGGTGTGGATGGCCCCGATGACCAGCACCGGGACCTCGGCCATGTGCTCGGCGAGGTAGTCCGCGCTGGACTGCACCCGGTCCTGCGTGGCCTGCCGGGCTTGGTCGCCCCACTCCTTCTTCCCGGCGGCGCGGTAGGCCGAGAAGGACTTCGCGTAGAGGTCCGAGACGGCCTTCCGCTTGTCCGGGTCGGTGAGCACGATCCAGTGCCAGCCCTGCATGTTGCTGCCCGTGGGCGCCTGCAGCGCGACCTCGAGCGCCTCGCGGACCACCTCGAGCGGCACCGGCCGCTCCAGGTCGAGGCGCTTGCGCACCGAGCGGGTGGACGTCAGCAGCTGGTCGGGGTCCAGCGGGAGCAGCTCTGCCATGTCCCCGACACTAGGCGATGCCCCTCAGACCGGGAGCCGCCGGAAGATCGGCCGCGGGACGTGCCGGAGC
The DNA here is from genome assembly GCF_013870575.1 of Pseudonocardia pini. GTDB lineage: Bacteria > Actinomycetota > Actinomycetes > Mycobacteriales > Pseudonocardiaceae > Pseudonocardia > Pseudonocardia pini. The sequence goes on along the minus strand of NZ_JACBXB010000148.1, from coordinate 7,959 downwards.
GCCGACATCACGAAGCGCAGCGGGGCGGGCGCCCACACCTGCTCCGTCCGCGTGCGCACCGCGTGCACGATGACGTCCGCGACCGCCTCGGGGGTGGTCGAGAGGGGCGCGGGGTTGAGACCCTCGGTCATCTTCGTGTGCACGAACCCGGGCCGGACGACCGTGACCACGACCCCCGAGGGCCGCAGCGCCTCGGTGAGCCCGGTGTAGAAGGCGTCGAGACCGGCCTTGGTGGACCCGTAGACGAAGTTCGACCGACGGGCCCGCTCGCCCGCCACCGACGACAGCGCCACCAGGGCGCCGTGCCCCTGCGCCTTCATCCGGTCGCCGACAGAGACCCCCACCGACACCGCCGCCGTGTAGTTGACCTGCGCCAGCTCGACGGCCTTCGCCGCGTCCGTCCAGGCCTCCTCGTTGTCCCCGAGCAGGCCGAACGCCACGATCGCCACGTCGACGTCACCGGCCGCGAAGGCCTTGTCGACGACCGCGGCGTGGGTGTCGAAGGCCTGCGCCTCGAAGTCGACCAGCTCGACCGCGCAGCCCTTGGCCTCGAGCCGGGACCTGGCGGCGTCGAGCCGAGTACCCGACCGCCCGGCGAGCACGACCCGCAGCGGCCGGTCGCCCGCGAAGGCCTCGACCGTGGCCAGCCCGATCTCCGAGGTGCCGCCCAGCAGGAGAATGCTCTGCGGGTTCCCGACGGCATCCATCATGATCAGATCAGCTCCAGTCGTCGTGCCATGTCGGACGCGAACACGCCCTCGGGGTCCACCGCGGCGCGGACCTTGCGCCACTCGTCGAGCCGCGGGTAGCCGCGCCGGATCGCCTCCGGCGTGGTCCGCGACTCCTTGGCCAGGTAGTGCCGTCCGCCTGCCGCGAGCACGACACGGTCCAGCTCGTCGCACAGCTCCCCGAGACCGCGCCCGATGGGGATGTCGAGGCAGAGCGTCCAGCCGGGCTTGGGGAAGGACAGCGGCGCGCGGTTGCCCTCGCCGAACCGCTTGAGCACGTTCAGTGCCGAGACCTGCCCGGCCTCGGTGACCAGCGACAGCACGGTCCGGATCACGTCGCCGCGGTCCTCCGGCACCACGAACTGGTACTGCAGGAACCCGCGCGGGCCGTAACCGCGGTTCCACTCGCCCGCGATGTCCAACGGGTGCAGGAACTGCGTGATGTTCTGGATCGCGCCGAGCCTGGTGGGCGACTTGCGGTACCAGACCTCGGAGAACAGCTTGCCGGTCAGCTTGTTGAGCATCCCGGGCGGGAAGACGTCGGGGACCGTGAGCAGCTGCGGGGCGTCGAACTTCAACGGGTCGCGCCGCTGCTTCGGGGAGAGGTCCGCCAGCGTCGCGTGGTTCGCCCTGGTCAGCAGCCCGCGGCCGAAGTGGTCACCGGTCGTGACGGCGTCGAACCACGAGACGGACTCGGCGTACCGCTCGTCGTCCTCGGTCTGGCGGCGCATGAGGTCGTCGAGGTTGTCGATCTGCTCGGTGTCGACCTTGAAGTACGCGGTCTCGACGGGGTGCAGCCTCAGCTTCGCGCGGACGACCACGCCGGTCAGCCCCATGCCGCCGACGGTCGCCCAGAACAGCTCCTCCTCCGGCCCTTCCGGCGTGAGCTCGCGGACCGACCCGTCGGCCAGCACGATCGTCATCGAGACGACGTGGTTGCCGAAGCTCCCGACGACGTGGTGCGCCTTGCCGTGGATGTCCGCGCCGATCGCGCCGCCGATCGTGACCTGACGGGTGCCCGGCAGGACCGGGATCCACAGGCCGAAGGGCAGTGCCCGGCGCATCAGCGTGTCCAGGGAGACGCCGGCGTCGAGGTCGACGATCCCGTTGTCGACGTCGATCGAATGGATCGTGGACAGGCCGGTCATGTCGAGGACCGTGCCGCCCGCGTTCTGCGCCGGGTCGCCGTAGGACCGCCCGAGCCCGCGGGCGATGATCCCGCGGCTGCCTGCCGCGGTGACCGCGGCGGCGACCTCCTCCGGCGCCCGCGGCGTGACCACCGTGGCGATCGTGGGCGCGGTACGCCCCCAGCCGTGCAGGGTCCGCGTCTCGCCTGCTGTGCTCGTCATCGCCGACGAGGCTACCGACGCGGGTCCCGACCCCGGGCGGCGAGGGTCGGGACGAGAGGTCCGCCACGTCCCCGCGCTCCGAGACCGTGCGGGCAGCGTCGTCCCCTACCGTGAGGCGTCAGCGTCCGGCCGGATCCGGGGAGATGAGCATGGCGTCGCCGACGGTCCTCTCGTCGTCGCCGGAGATGGCCGGGCCCCCCGTCCTGACCCCGTGGTTCCGCCGCGACGGCACCCGAGCGGCGATCGTGGCCGCGCTCTTCCACGCCGTCCTGACGATGTACGGCTATCTCACCGAGCGCCTGCTCGCCGGCCCGTTGGCCGCCACCTCCACCGCGCGATACCCGCGGCCCCTCCTCTCCCCGATCTCCCACACCGAGCGCTGGGACGCACTCTGGCTCCAGGGCGTCGCAGAGGGTTCGTACGCGCGAGACCCCCAGTCGGCGGCCTTCTACCCGTTGTTCCCCGGACTGGCCCGCGGCGTCTCGGAAGCCACCGGCCTAGACCTGCTGCTCGCCGGCCTGCTGGTCAACGTCGTCGCGACCGGGTTCGCGGTCTACGCCCTGCTCAGGATCGGTCGGTCCCACCTTCCGGGCCGCTGGGCCTGGCTGCTGGTCGGGCTGTTCCTCACCACCGCGACGGCCTACTTCCTGCACGCCTTCTACTCGGAGGCCGTCTTCTGTGCCCTCAGCTTCGGGGCCTACGCCTTCGCACGGGAGCGCCGCTGGGCCCCGATGGGACTGTGCCTGATCCTGGCCGGGACGTCGCGGGTCACGGCGGTGCTGGTCGTCGGCCTCTGCTTCCTCGAGTTCTGCCGGGCGTACGGGTGGCGGCCCCGGGCCGTGCTGCGGCCCGCCCTGCTCTGGTTCCCGGCGTCGTTGCTCGGCTTCGCGGGCTATGCGCTGGCGCTGAGGATCGTCACCGGGGACGCGTTCGCCATGTTCAGCGGCTACGGGCCCGGCCGGCACTGGGCGTTCAACGTCTTCACCCCGAACGTGCCCGAGACGCTGGCCGGGAACGTCGTCACCGCCTGGGACGCGGTCACGGGCGCGACCCCGCTGACCGCGACCGTCCTGGCCGACTCGATCCTGCCGCTACTGGCGCTCGCGGTGCTGCTCGCCACGTCGGTGCATCTGCTCGTCGCCCTGCGTGCGGACGGGATCCCGCTCGCCGCTCTCGGCATCGCCTCGTTCCTGATGTTCACGCTCAACGGAAACCTGATCGCGGTCCACCGCTACACGCTGCCGTGCCTGTCGATCTACGTCTCGCTGTCGCTCCTCGCGGCGCACCGCTGGTCCGCCCGGCCGTTCGTCGCGGCCCTCGCCCTGGGCAACGTGCTGCTCCAGGGTCTGATGTTCGCCCTCTTCGCCGCGAACCTCTGGACCGGATAGGGACGTCACGGCGCAGGGAGGCATGCCCGGACGATCTCCTCGGGATCGGGGATGCCCGCCGTGTCGCCCGACTCCTCCGCCAGCCGCCAGACCACGGCCAACGTCCTGATGCCGTCGTGGCGGGCGACCATCGTCTCGGCGGTCTCCCGCCCCGCCGCAAGATCGGAGTGGAAGCGCGCGAAGGTGGCAGACATCGGACCCGCGTCGATCGTGAAGTCGGCCACGAGTGCGTCCCGGCCGGAGTGGTAGGCCTGCTGCCAGGAGGCGAGCGTGTCGACGAGCGGCAGGACGACCGCCGCACACGCCATGCCGAGCACGAGAGCCGAGGTCGATCCCGGCCGTCGTCGCCACAGGACGTCCACGGTGGCGCCCAGAACGATCGCCGCCACCACCGGGATCGCGACGGCCCGCCGCAGGCCCGGCATGTTGCCCGCAGGCAGCCACATCGCCACGGTGACCACGGCGACCGTCAGCCAGGGCAAGGCGCCGCTCCGTGCCGCCGGGAGCACCAGACCGGCCGCGACCACCGCTGCGGCGAGCCACACGGAACCCAGGCCGGGCTGGTCGCCGAAGTAGTAGTAGCTGTCTCCCGACACGGTGAGCTGGTCCAGGAGCGTGGCGAAGTTCGTCCCCGGATCGCCCTCCACGGTCCCGCCGCCCGCTCCGATGTGTCGGGCGCCGGTGCGCCACCAGAGCAGCGGCGCGACGTACAGGAGGACGGCGATCGCGGTCGCCGCCCCGACGAACACCGCGGCCCGCGCCCGATGGTCCGCACGGACGGTCCGGCACAGGCACACGAGCAGGACGACGGCCAGCCAGGCGAGTCCGGACGGGTAGAGCATCACCGAGATCCCGCCCACGATCGGTGCCGCCCACCAGCCCGCGCGCCGGGATGTGGCGAGCAGCAGTGCCGCGACCCCGGCCACGGCCTCGAGGCCTGCCTCGATCGCGATCCAGCCGAAGACCTGGACCCCGGGCAGCAGCGCTGTGGTGATCCCGCCGAGGAGCGAGCCGAGCACGCGGCAGCCGAGGCGACGGCGCAGCACCACGTAGACGAGCACCGGGAGCAGTGCCATCGCGACGGCCTTCCACCAGCGGCCCCCGAACAGGCCGTAGGCGGGGTCGAGCCAGGAGGCGGCCAGGAAGAAGAGGTGACCTGCGACGTTGGTGGACCAGACCGAGGCCTGGGCCCGTTCCGCGAGGAAGACGCCGTCGCGGAACGAGACCGACATCTCCTCGCCCGTCAGGACGTCGGGCCCGCTGACCGCCCACACCGACAGCAGGTTGACGGTGACCGCGAGCGCGTACAGGAGGGTGGCGACAGGCAGGTCGCCGCCCTGTCGGGGCCGTCGCCACAGCCCTCGGTGTCGTGGGGCGTAGTCGTGACGGCCGAGGTCGAGCGGACGTCTCGCGGGTCGGGTCGCGAGGAGTGCCACGGCTGACCCCCGTCGGTCGGGTCGGTGGAACGAGAGGGTACGTCCGACACACCCGGCGAGACGCGTTCCGGCCTCGGCGCGTCGGGGTGAGTGCCCGACGCTCGGTCGCCGCGGCGTCGACCGATGAGATTCCGCGGACAGGGCAGTCTCATCGGCATGGAGACGCTCACGCTCGCGACCCCCGAGGTCGACCTGGTCTACGACGTCCACGGCCCGCTGCCCACGGCCGACGGTCGTCCGCCGCTGCTCATGATCGGACAGCCGATGGAGGCGGGCGGCTTCTACACCCTCGTCTCGCACCTCCCCGACCGCACGGTGATCACCTACGACCCTCGTGGCCTGGGGCGGAGCACCCGCAAGGACGGTCGGGACGACTGCGACCCGGTGGTCCAGGCCGAGGACCTGCACCGGTTGGTCGAGCACGTCGGCGGGCCGGTCGAGGTGTTCGGGTCCAGCGGCGGGGCGGTCGCGGGGCTGGCGCTGGTCGCGGCGCACCCCGCGGACGTCGTCACGCTGGTGGCGCACGAGCCACCGCTCAGCCCGATGCTCCCCGACGCCGAGGCGGCCGACCGGGCCCGTGCCGGGTTCTTCGAGGCGTACCAGGCGAAGGGGTTCGGCGCAGGCATGGCCGCGTTCATCGCGATGACGTCGTGGCAGGGCGAGTTCACCGACGCCTACTTCGCTCAGCCCACCCCGGACCCGGCGATGTTCGGCATGCCGACCGAGGACGACGGCAACCGCGACGACGTCCTGCTCTCCCAGCGCTCCTGGGCCGTCAGCAGCTACCGCCCGGACATCGAGGCACTGAAGGCGGCGTCGACCCGGGTGCTGATCGCGGTGGGCGAGGAGTCGGCGGGCACCTACACCGCCCGCACGGCCGAGGCGACCGCGGAGGCCCTCGGCGTGCCGCCGGTCGTCTTCCCGAGCCACCACGGCGGCTTCCTCGGCGGCGAGTTCGGCTACGCGGGCAAGCCCGAGGAGTTCGCGGTGAGGCTCCAGGAGGTCCTCGCCTGACCCGCGAGTCCCCCACTTCCGACGCGCGAGTCGGACAAGGCGGACGCGCGAGTCGGACAACAACCCGCGAGTCCCCCGTTTCCGACGCGCGAGTCGGACATGGCGGACGCGCGAGTCGGACCCGGCCGCCCCGGGCGGAGGTCCCGGGATCCGGGTGGTGTGGCAGCCTCCGGCGGGTGCCTGCCCGGCTGATCACGATCGCGAGCTACCTCGCGGTCTCGCTGCTGCTCCAGCGGCGGGTTCTCGGCGATCTGACGGGAACGGCGGTCGGTCGCGTCTCCGCGGACGCGACCGGCTTCACCTGGTGGCTCGCCCACACCGCCCACGCCCTCGCGACCGGCGCGAACCCCCTGCTCACCGACCTGCAGAACTACCCGACCGGGGTCAACGCCCTGTGGAACACCGCGGTGCCGCTGCTCGGGCTGGTCCTCGCGCCGATCACCCTGACGGCGGGCCCGACGGCGGCGTTCGACGTCGGGATGATCCTCGGACCGGTCGCGTCGGGCACCGCCGCGGCCTGGGCCCTCGGCGGCATCGTGCGGTCCAGGGTGGCGCGCGCGGTCGCAGGCGGGCTCTACGCCTTCTCCCCGTTCGTGCTCGCCCATCTCCAGGCGGGCCATCTCAACCTCGTCTGGGCCGTGCTGCCGCCGGTGCTGCTCGGCCTGGCCCACCGCCTGTTCGTCCGCGACCTCACCCGACCCTGGCTGCTCGGCGTCCTCACCGGGCTCGCGCTGGCGCTGCAGGCCTGGCTCTACACCCAGACCCTCGCCGTCGGCGTCCTGATGCTGGTCGTGCTCGCCGCGATCCTCGCCGTCCGGTACCCGCGGCGGGCCGCGGCCCGGCTCGGCGGGCTGGTGCGTGCCGGACTCGCCTGTGTCGGCACGTTCCTGCTGGTCGCGGGCTATCCGCTCTACCTCGTCCTGGCCGGCCCGGCCCGCCCGCGCCCACCGATCCGGTCGCCGGACTACGGCAGCGCCGACCTCGCCAACACCCTCACCCCGACCTGGGTCACGCTGCTCCGCGGCGCCACGCCTGCCATGCAGGCCAACCTCGGCGAGCAGGGCGGCTACCTGGGCCTGGCCGTGCTCCTCCTCGCGCTGGTCGGTCTCGTCCGCGGCGGTACGGCGGTCCGGGTCACGGTCGTCACCGGTCTCGTCGCGTGGGTCCTCGCCCTCGGCCCGCGGTTGTACCTGGCGACCGAGCCGGTGGGCGTCGACCTGCCCTGGCGGGTGCTGCTCGACGTCCCGCTGGTCGCCGAGATCGAGCCCGTCCGGCTCCAGGTGGTGGTCACCCTGGCCGTCGCGGTGCTCGCCGGTCTCGCCCTCGACCTGCGCGAACGCGCGCGTGTCGGCGGCGCCGTGCTGGTGGGCCTCGTCGTCCTCCTCTGGCTGCCCGCCGACGCCCACCGCGTCACCCCGGCCACCGCCCAGGCCCGTCCCGCGCTGGTCGGCGAGGTGGTGGAGACCTGGCCGCGGATCACGAGCAACTGGTACGGCGGGCCGGACGCGCTGCGGGACCAGATGGCGAGCGACTTCTCCTACTGCCTGGTCGGGGGCTACTTCATCGGCTCGGACCCGGCGCACCCGGTGCTGATCGAGTCCGCGTGGAACCCCTACCAGCAGGGCGCGGCGTGGGCCGAGCTCGTCGCGGGCCCGTGGCGCGGGCTGCCGCCGCCGAGCGATCCCGAGGGCGCCGCGGCGGACCTCGGGGCGCGCGGCGTGACGGTCGTCGTGGTGACCCCGCGACCCGGCAGCGACCCCGCCCCGGTGCTCGACTGGACCGGCCGGGTGACGGGATCCGCGGGGGAGTGGCGCGACGGGGCGTGGACCTTCCGACTGGCCGCTACCCTGCACTGATGACCGTCCCTCCTCGCCCGGGGATCCGCATCTCCGACGCCGATCGGGAACGTGCCGCCGCGCGCCTGCGGACGGCGATGGGCGAGGGTCGGATCACCATGGTCGAGCTCGAGGAGCGGCTCGCGGTCGTCTACGCCGCGCGGTTCGCCGCCGAGCTGCTGCCGCCGCTGGAGGACCTGCCGGGGGAC
>NZ_JACBXB010000147.1 GCF_013870575.1 Pseudonocardia pini | reverse complement strand
TCCGCTCGACGCCGACCGGCGGCATGTTCGTCTGGCTGGACTTCGTCGACGGCACCGACACGACCGCGCTGCTCCCCCGGGCGCTGGAGCGCGGGGTGGGCTTCGTGCCGGGCTCGGCGTTCGCCGCCGAGGGCGCCTTCCCGGCGAGCGCCCGGCTGTGTTTCGCCACCTACCCGCCGGGTGAGCTGCGCGAGGCGGTCGGGCGCCTCGCCGCGGCCCTGCCGTAGGGTCCGACCGTGCGCGAGATCCTCGAGCTGCTGGAGAAGGACTCGACCCTGAGCCACACCACCCTCGCGACGATGACCGGTCGGTCCGTCGCCGAGGTGTCGGCCCAGGTCGAGGCGTGGGAGAAGGCGGGCGTCATCCGCCGGTACAAGGCGGTGGTCGACTGGGAGAAGGTCGACGGGGCCGACGCGACCGAGGTCACCGCCTTCATCGACGTGGCGGTCACGCCCGCGCGCGGCGTCGGGTTCGACGACGTCGCGGAGCGGCTCTCGCGGTTCGCGGAGGTGAGAAGCTGCTACCTCGTCTCCGGCGGGCACGACCTGCGGTGCACGGTCGTGGGGCCGAACATCCGGGCCGTCAGCGACTTCGTGAGCCGCAAGCTCTCCACGATCGACCGGGTGCAGGCCACCGCCACCCACTTCGTACTCAAGACGCACAAGCAGGACGGGGACTCGTTCACCGACCCCGAGCCCGACCACCGGCTGCCGGTGACCCCGTGAAGGCGCTGAACACCACGATCAGCGAGACCCCGCCGTCGGGCATCCGGCGGTTCTTCGACATCGCCGCCGAGATGGAGGACGTCATCTCCCTCGGCGTCGGCGAGCCGGACTTCGTCACGCCGTGGCGGATCCGCGAGGCCGGCATCTACGCCCTGGAGCACGGGTACACCACCTACACCTCCAACGCGGGCCTGGCCGAGCTGCGGCAGCTCATCTGCGCACAGCTGGCCGAGCGGTACGCCGCCGAGTACGCGTGGGACACCGAGTGCCTGATCACCACGGGCGTGTCCGAGGGCCTGGACCTCGCGCTGCGGGTGCTGCTCAACCCCGGGGACGAGGTGATCGTCCCCGAGCCGTGCTACGTGGCCTACGAGCCGTGCGTCGCGTTCGCCGGCGGCACCCCGGTCCGGGTCCCGACGCGCTGGGAGGACGGCTTCGCGGTCGACCCCGCCGTCGTCGAGGCGGCGATCACCCCGCGCACCAAGGCGATCCTGATCGGCTCCCCCGCCAACCCGACGGGCGCGGTGCAGCCCCGCGCGGCGCTGGAGGGTCTCGTCCGGCTGGCCGAGAAACACGACCTCTACCTGGTCTCCGACGAGATCTACGACCGGCTGACCTACGACGGCACCCACACCTGCCTCGGCGCGGTCCCGGGCGCCCGCGAGCGGACGGTCGTCCTCGGCGGGTTCTCCAAGGCCCAGGCCATGACCGGCTGGCGGGTCGGCTGGATCTGCGCGCCCCAGGCCGTCGCGGAGCTGTGCGTGCGGGTGCACCAGTACACGATGCTGTGCGCCCCGCACGTCTCCCAGCTGGCCGCGATCGAGGCCCTGCGCGAGGCGGACGGGGACGTCGAGGACATGGTCGCCGACTACGACCGGCGCAGGCGGGTGTTCGTGAAGGGGCTCCGCGAGATCGGGCTGGACTGCCCCGAGCCCGGCGGCGCGTTCTACGCCTTCCCGTCGATCCGGTCCTCCGGCCTGGACTCGGAGACCTTCGCCGAGCGGCTGCTGAAGGCCGAGAGCGTGGCCGTGGTGCCCGGGAACGTGTTCGGGCCCTCCGGCGAGGGACACATCCGCTGCTCCTACGCCACGGCGCTGCCGCAGCTCGAGGAGGCGCTGGTCCGGATCGACCGGTTCCTCACGGGCCTGTAAGGGGCTCACAGTCTTCGCCGGATCGCAACACTGCGGGGTGTGGCGTTCACAGAACGGCAATGCGTCCCGGCCATGCTCTCGGGGCATGGACGACACCATGGACAGCTCAGCACGATCTGCGACCGCCGGCCATGTCTTCTGCACCGTCTGCTCCGGCCCGCGCACCAAGCGGGACGAGCAGGGCCTCGCGTGGAGCAGCCACCACGTCGGCGGGTCGGTCAGCTGGGTCTGCGGACCCTGCACCCGCGCCCACATCTTCGAGATCGAGACGGGCCAGCCCCTGACCCCCCTGGACCTCCGCCAGACCGCCTGACCGGTGAGCGGCGATAGTCGCCATCGCGGCGATCGCCACTCACGACGTCAGGCGGCGCGGCCGCCCGTCAGGAGGCCGTGCAGGATCACGGGGCCCAGGTCGCGACCGCGGCGGACCAGCCACGGCGTGCCCTTGACCACGATCCACGCCGCGCGGTGCAGGTGCGTGATCTCGCGTCCGCCCGCGCACTCGGTGCCCACGAGGGTGGGCACCGCGAAGCCCTCCCGGGCGAGGAGCTCCCCCGCGCCGCGAGCGAGCAGCCGGTGCCCCAGCTCGGACGGGTGGAGCCGGTCCACGCTCCAGGCGGTGCGCTCGTAGCCACCGGGGAGCAGGTGCAGGTCGAGCACGCCCACCGTGCCCACTGTGCCCACTGTGCCCACCGTGCCCACCGTGCCCACTGTGCCCACCGTGCCGACCGTGTCCGCCGCCGCCTCGTCCGTCCCGGAGCCGGTCCGGGAGTCGATCGCCGCGTCGATCGCCGCGTCGATCGCCGCGTTGAGGCTCCGCACGCGCGTGCGCAGGGCGGTCCGCAGCCGCCCCGGCAGCCGGAACACCCGTGTGTGGTCGTGGTAGCGCAGCACCACGGGATGGCAGTCGATCGCGTGCAGCGCGGCGAGTGTCTCCGCGAGGTCGCGGCGGATGCCGTCCGGGTCGAAGTCGGAACGCAGGGTGTCGTTGATCCCGGCGCAGATCACCGCGACGTCGGGTCGCGCGCCGAGCACCCCGGCCAGCTGGGTGTGCCGCACGTCGGCCATCCGGGCGCCGGTGCGGGCGGGGTTGAGCAGCTCGGCCCCGAGGGCGTCCCGCAGCAGGACCGGGAAGCCCCGCCACCCCCCGCCGGGGAGCGGATCCCCGAGCCCGACGACGGTGGAGTCGCCCAGGGTGGCCAGGGTCCGGATCGGACGGAGCGGGTTCTCGAGGGAACGGGCAGGTCGCAGCGTCTGCACGGTCACGAGGGCATGATCGGCGAGGCGTGGTCACCGCCGATGTGCGCCCGGTGAAGGTCATCGGGCCGGAAGGCGAACTTCCCGGCCACCGCAGGCACGGGCGGCGTCGCCGGTCCGGCGAGGACACCCGGTGCGAGCCTCGGACCGGCTGGGTCGACCGGCGGTGCGGGACGCTAGGCCGAGCGGAAGGCCGGGTAGACCGGCAGGGACCCCTCCGCGGACTCGAACCGCCTGCTCAGCGCGGTCGAGAGCGAGTCCGCCAGCTCGGCGGTGGCGGGTCGGCCGCCCGCGGCCGCGTCCCCGGCGAGGCGCCGCCAGTAGTCGGCGAGCGCGACGCTGATCGTGGGGGAACGGCCCGGGTCCACGCCGAGTCGGGTGTGCCCGTCCACGATCCGCGGCAGCAGCCACCAGGTGCACAGCCAGACCCAGAGCAGCTGGGCGTCGAGCAGCCGCCTGCCCAGCAGGGCGGGATCGTCGAGGTCCGGCCACACGGTGGCGATCTCGTTCCGCCAGGCCTCGAGCATGGCGTCGGCGAGCCCCGAGGGCAGGGCGAAGCTGGACTCACAGGCCGGGAACGGCACCCGGAAGTAGGCGGCGTCGAGCGCGACGTCCCGGAAGCAGCCCCACTCGAAGTCCACGAACCGCACGCCCCGGCTCGTCACGAGGTTGTTGTCCGGGCAGGTGTCCGACGGGCTGAAGGCCCGGAACCGGGTCCCGCCGAGCAGCCGCGCGGTGTCCCGGGCCTCCTGCTGCGCCCGCGCCGAGACCGTGACACCCAGCAGCTCCTCGACGAGCTCCGGCACGCCCGCGAACGCCGCGCGCGCCTCGTCCGCCACCGGGTCCCGGCGGGCCTTCTCCCCCAGCCTGCGGAGCAGGGCACCGAAGTCGTTCTCCCGGCCGGCGGTGGCGGCCTGCATGCGGCCGAGTGCCCGGGCCCAGCTGAGCAGGCAGCGCTGGGCCGCGACGGGGTCGGTCCCGAACAGGGTGTCCGCGAGGGTGGAGCTGCGACCGAGATCCTCGAGCACCAGCAGCCGGGCCTGCGGATCGTGCGCGATCAGCACAGGGCTGGGCCGGGCGTCGACCGGGAGCGCGGTGAACAGCTGGCAGCTGGCCACCTCGAAGTGGAAAGGGTCGGGCCTGGTGGGGTCCGGGTCACCGAGATAGTGCTTCACGACGAGGGTGCGCGGCAGCGAGAACGGGTTGCGCGCCACCCGGGCGCGCGCCACCACCGATCGTTCGCTGCCGCCGAGGTCCTCGGGGTCGGCGAGCACGACCGTCGCGCCGGCCCGGCGCGTGAGCAGCCGTTCCGCCGCGGCGAGAGCGGTGAGCACAGGCCTGGGGAAGTCGGCCAGGTCACGTGACATCACGCAGGAGCCTACCCCGTGGACAGCGCCCTACCCCGGTCCCGCCGCCTGCGCGCGAGCCGGGCGAGCACCAGCGCGACGGCCGCGGCGACGACGATCCCGATCAGGTTGACGAGCAGCTGCAGCGCCGAGAGGCCGGCCTCGACGAACCGTCCCTCGATCAGCGCCACCGAGGCGAAGGCTGCGGCGGGCACGGTCGTGACCGAGATGAAGACCCCGACCAGGCTCGCCGACTTCGCCGAGGTCAGCGCCAGGATCCCCGCGACCCCGGCCAGCAGGGCCACGATCAGCGAGAACGGGCCCACCTCGTAGATGAACTCCACCTCGGCCAGGTGGTCGAGCGACGCGCTGGTGATCAGCCCGGTCGCGTCGAACAGGAGGGTGGCCAGCGCGGTGATGCCCATGCCCAGGGGGAACCCGACGAGCAGGGCGAGCCCGCCCCGTCGGACCAGGTCCCGACGCCGGAGCACCAGCCCGACGGCCATCGCGGCAAGCGGTCCGAACTCCGGGCCGAGCACCATCGCACCCACCACGAGCACCGGCGAGTCCGTGACCGCGCCGATCGCCGCGAGCAGGCAGGCGATCGTGAGGAACGCCTGGAAGGAGCCGGTCAGCCGGGAGTCCTCGCCGGTCCGGGCGATCAGCTCGTCCCAGACGATCGCGTCGGAGCCCTCCCCCGGCGCCTCGGCCTCGGCGCGGTCCGCCGCGTCCGAGAGCACCGTGTCCAGCGCCTCGAGCGTGATCGCCCCGTCCCGGTCGAGGCCCAGCGCCAGCAGCGCGCCGAGCAGCCCGTCGGCGCACTCGCGGGCGATGTCCGCGAGCACGACGTCCCCGGCGGGCTTGACCGCCGTGCCCGGCAGGATCACCAGGTGGGCGACGCCGGGCTCGGCCTCCAACAGCCTGCGGACCTCGGCGGTCCGGTCCGTCGGGCTGACGACGCGCAGGTGCAGCACCGATCAGCTCTCGGGCTTCGGGGGCACGTAGTCGACCCCCGCCTCCTTGCGTTGCTCCGGGGTGATCGCCGCGGGCGCCGCGGTCAGCGGGTCGAAACCGCCACCCGTCTTCGGGAAGGCGATGACCTCGCGGATCGAGTCCTGCCCGGCCAGCAGGGCGGTGATCCGGTCCCAGCCGAAGGCGATGCCGCCGTGCGGGGGCGGGCCGAAGGAGAAGGCGTCGAGCAGGAAGCCGAACTTCTCCTGCGCCTCCTCCTCGCCCAGGCCCATGATCTCGAAGACCCGCTTCTGGACGTCCGCCCGGTGGATACGGATGGACCCGCCGCCGATCTCGTTGCCGTTGCAGACGATGTCGTAGGCGTAGGCCAGCGCCTCCCCGGGGTCCTGCTCGAAGGTGTCGATCCACTCCGGGGTGGGCGAGGTGAAGGCGTGGTGCAGGGCGGTCCAGGCCCCCTTGCCGACGGCGACGTCGGTGGTGTCCGCCGTGCTCTCGAACATCGGGAAGTCGACGACCCACACGAACGACCAGGCCGACTCGTCCAGCTGACCGGTGCGCCGGGCGATCTCGCCGCGGGCCGCACCGAGCAGGGCCCGGGCCTCGTTCGGCGTCCCGGCGGCGAAGAAGATGCAGTCCCCGGGCTTCGCCCCGACGGCCGCGGGCAGCCCGGCGCGCTCCTCCTCCGACAGGTTCTTGACGACGGGGCCCTTCTCGGACACCGTGCCGTCCTCGTCGACCAGGACGTACGCCAGCCCGCGGGCGCCGCGCTGCTTGGCCCACTCCTGCCAGGCGTCGAGCTGCTTGCGGGGCTGGGAGGCGCCGCCCGCCATCACGACCGCGCCGACGTACGGGTTCTGGAACACCCGGAACTCGGTCTTGGCGAAGTACTCGGTCAGCTCGGTGAGCTCGATGGCGAAGCGCAGGTCGGGCTTGTCACTCCCGTACCGGGACATGGCCTCGGCGTAGCTGATCCGCGGGATCTCCCCGACCTCGTGGCCGACGAGCGCCCAGAGGCTCGCGAGGATCTCCTCGGCCAGGGCGATCACGTCGTCCTGCTCGACGAAGCTCATCTCGATGTCGAGCTGGGTGAACTCCGGCTGCCGGTCGGCGCGGAAGTCCTCGTCCCGGTAGCAGCGGGCGATCTGGTAGTACCGCTCCAGGCCGCCGACCATCAGCAGCTGCTTGAACAGCTGCGGGGACTGCGGCAGGGCGTACCAGGAGCCGGGCCGTAGGCGGGCGGGGACCAGGAAGTCCCGCGCACCCTCGGGGGTGGAGCGGGTGAGCGTCGGCGTCTCGATCTCGACGAAGTCGTGGCCGTCGAGCACCGCGCGGGCGGCCCTGTTGACCTGGCTGCGCAGCTTGATCGCGGCGGCGGGCTCGGCGCGGCGCAGGTCAAGGTAGCGGTACTTGAGCCGGACCTCCTCGCCGATGTTCGCGTCGTCGATCTGGAACGGCAGCGGGGCCGACTCGCTCAGCACGACGAGCTCGGTGACGGTCACCTCGATCGCGCCGGTCGGCAGGTCGGGGTTCTCGTTGCCCGCGGGCCGCAGGACGACCTCGCCGGTGACCTGCAGGCAGAACTCCGAGCGCAGCCGGTGGGCGCGCTCGGCCATCTCGCCCTCGCGGAACACGATCTGGGCGGAGCCGGAGGTGTCGCGCAGGTCGACGAAGATCACGCCGCCGTGATCGCGGCGACGGGCCACCCATCCGGCGAGGGTCACGGTCTGGCCGGCGTGCTCGGCACGCAGGGTGCCGACGGGGTGGGTTCGCATCACGGTCGGAAAGGCTATCCGCCGGGGTCGGGGGGCCCGCGACCAGGTTTCCGGTGCGCGGCGATGGGCGCTCCAGCGACTGTCGCCGCTCACAACAGGGTCAGCTGCTCGACGACCGGTGGCGCGAGCTGCTCGGCGGGTACCGCGCCGTGCGGGAACCCGTCTCCCCCGGTGCGTCGGACCCCCTCGCCGCGGTCGAGGCCGTGGCGCCGCAGCAGCGGGCGCACGCGGGCGGCGAGGGCCTTGCGGTACTCGGGGTCGGCGTAGGCGCCGCGGCGGTAGAGCCGTTCGTAGCGCGAGACCAGCGCGGGGTACTCCGTCGCCAGCCAGGCCAGGAACCACTCCCGGGTCCCGGGCCGCAGGTGCAGCGGGAGCACGCTGACCCCCGAGGCCCCCGCCTCGACCAGCTCGGCCAGCAGCCCGTCGAGCGCCTCCGCCGAGTCGGTGAGGAAGGGCAGCACCGGCGCCACCATCACCCCGCAGTCGAGGCCGGCGTCGGCGATCCGCCGGACGAGGTCCAGCCGCGCCCGCGGGCTCGGCGTCCCGGGCTCCAGCCTGCCCTGCAGGTCACGGTCCAGCAGCGCGAGGGAGACGCCCAGCCCGACCGGCACGTCCCGCGCGGCGGCGACCAGATCGGGGAGGTCACGGCCGAGCACCGTGCCCTTCGTGAGCACCGACAACGGGGTTCCGGAGCGGGCGAGCGCCCGGATGATCCCCGGCATCAGCCGGTACCTCCCCTCCGCGCGCTGGTAGGGGTCGGTGTTGGTGCCCATCGCGACGGGCTCGCGCGCCCACCGCGGCCGGGCCAGCTCCCACGCCAGCACCCGCGCGACGTTCACCTTCACCACGATCTGGGAGTCGAAGTCCGCGCCCGCGTCGAAGTCCAGGTAGGTGTGGGTGTTGCGGGCGAAGCAGTAGCGGCACGCGTGCGAGCAGCCCCGATAGGGGTTCACGGTCCACGAGAACGGCATGGGCGACGAGCCGGGCACCCTGTTCAGCGCCGACTTCGCCTCGACCTCGTGGAAGACCACCCCGGCGAACTCCGGGGCGCGGACCTCCCGGACGAGTCCGGGGATGCCGTCCTGCACCTGCTGCCCGCTCCATCGCATGGCGCGAGTCGAACACATGTTCGATACGCTGCGCAACCCGCCGTCGTCGGCTTTGCTGTCCGCGTGCAGGGGACGACGACGCTGATCGTGATGGGTGTGTCCGGATCCGGGAAGTCGACGGTGGCCGAGGAGATCGTCCGCCGGACGGGGTGGGACTTCGCCGAGGGCGACGACCTCCATCCGGAGGCGAACCGCCGGAAGATGGCGGCGGGCCATCCGCTCACGGACGAGGACCGGTGGCCGTGGCTCCGCCTCATCGCCGAGTGGGTCGGCGAGCGGGAGGCGGCGGGCCGGGACGCCGTCGTCACCTGTTCGGCGCTGCGCCGGGCCTACCGGGAGGTCCTCGCCGACGGGCACCCCTCGGTCCGGTTCGTGCACCTCACCGTGGACCCCACGGCGCTCACGGACCGGGTCACGAACCGCACGGGCCACTACATGCCCGCCTCGCTGCTGCAGAGCCAGCTCGACACCCTCGAACCCCTCGATCCGGACGAGCCCGGGATCGAGGTCGACGGCACCGGCGACCCGGTCGCCGTCGTCGACCGGGTGCTGGCCCCGGGGGGCGTCGCGTGATCCTCGCGCAGGCGGCCCCGCCCGCCGCGGGCCCGACCCAGCTGATCCTGGCGGCGGTGCTCGGCATCGCGGTGATCGTCGTGCTGATCACCTGGCTCCAGGTGCACCCGTTCCTCGCGCTGATCGCGGGCACGGCGGTGCTCGGGATCGTCGGCGGGCTCGGCGCGGAGGGGACCGTCGAGAGCTTCACCGACGGCCTGGGGTCGACCGTGGGGGACGTCGGCGTCCTGATCGCGCTCGGCGCCATGATCGGTGGCCTGCTGCGAGACTCCG
>NZ_JACBXB010000146.1 GCF_013870575.1 Pseudonocardia pini | reverse complement strand
GACGCCGTGCACCGGATAGCCGAGGTCGCGCAGCCGTGCGACGTCGTTGCGGACGGTCCGGCCGGTCACGCCGAGACGTTCGGCCAGCTCCGCACCCGTCCACTCCGGACGGACCTGCAGCAGGCCGAGCAGCGCGAGGAGCCGTCCGGAGGTGGTCGCCATGATCTTTCCTGAAGAGGAACGAACTGTGCCTAATCAGTTCCTAGCGTAGCTCCCATGACGAACACCTTCACCGTCCGGATCCCGCAGGCCGACCTCGACGACCTCGCCGACCGCCTCGCCCGCACGCGCCTGCCGCAGCCCGCCCCCGGCGACGACTGGACCCACGGCACGCCGAACCACTACCTGGCCGAGACGGTCGCGTACTGGCGGGACGGCTTCGACTGGCGCGCCCAGGAGGAGCGGATGAACGCCTTCCCGCAGTTCCTGACCGAGATCGAGGGACAGCCGATCCACTACCTGCACGTGCCCTCCGCGGAGCCGGGCGCCACTCCGGTCCTGCTCGTGCACACCTACCCCGGCTCCTTCGTGGACTTCCTCGACGTGATCGGGCCGCTGGTCGACCCCGTCGCGCACGGCGGGCGGGCTTCCGACGCGTGCTCCGTCGTGATCCCGTCGATCCCGGGCTTCGGGTTCAGCACGCCGCTGGTCGGGACCGGCTGGACCCTGGCGAAGGTCGCGAGGACCTTCGACACCCTCATGCGGGAGCTCGGCTACGACTCCTACGGCGTGCACGGCAGCGACTGCGGCGCGATGGTCGCCCGCGAGCTCGGCCTGCTCGACCCGCCCGGGTTCCTGGGCCTGCACGTCCTGCAGCTGTTCTCCTTCCCCTCCGGCGACCCCGCGGAGTTCGAGGCCCTCGGTCCGGCGGACTACGCGGCGCTGGAGTTCATGCAGTGGTTCCAGTCCGTCGGCGGCTACAACCAGATGAACGCGTCCCGCCCGCAGACGGTCGCGGCGGCGCTGTCGGACTCACCCGTCGGGCAGCTGGCGTACTCGGAGCTGTTCGAGTCCTTCGGCAACGGGACGTCGCTGGTGAGCCGCGACCAGCTCCTCACCCAGGTCTCGCTGTACTGGTTCACCAACACCTCGGCCACGGCGGCGCGGTTCTACTTCGAGGAGGCCCGGGCGGGCGCGGAACCGCAGGTCAACCACGCCCGGACGGGGGTCGCGGTGTTCGCCTCCGACTTCGTGACCATCCGCGCGTTCGCGGAGCGGGACAACTCCGCGATCGAGCACTGGAGCACCTTCGCCGAGGGCGGCCACTTCGCGGCGCTGGAGCGGCCGGAGCAGGTGGCGGCGGACATCCGCACCTTCTTCAGCGCCTGACCCCCGTTCCTCACAACGAACGGCACTCTCGCTCATACCTAGTGAGCGAAAGTGCCGTTCGTGCATGTCGCGGTTACCTTGTCGACCATGGGAGCTGCGCCGTCGTCGACCGAGGAGTTCGTCCGCCAACCGCTCGGGGTACAGGAGCGGATCACGGCGGACGGGTCCTCGCCGTGGCCGGTCGAGGCCGGGCGGTACCGACTGGTGGCGGCGCGGGCCTGCCCCTGGGCGAACCGGATCGTGATCGTGCGCAGGCTGCTGGGGCTGGAGCCGGTGCTGTCGATGGGCATCGCGGGCCCGCTGCACGACGAGCGCTCCTGGCGCTTCCACAACGACCCCGGGAACGTCGATCCGGTGCTGGGTATCGAGTACCTGCGCTCGGCGTACGAGAAGGCCGTCCCCGGCTACGACAAGGGCGTGACGGTGCCCGCGATCGTCGAGGTGGCGAGCGGGAAGGTGGTCACCAACGCCTTCCAGGAGCTGGAGTTCGACCTCTCGACACAGTGGACAGCGCTGCACCGCCCCGGAGCGCCCGACCTCTGGCCCGCCGAGCACCGGGCGGAGATCGACTCGCTGTCCGAGGGCATCTACCACGATGTCAACAACGGCGTGTACAAGTGCGGGTTCGCGAAGGGCCGGCGGTCCTACGAGAAGGCGTACGCGGCGCTGTTCGCCCGGCTGGACGAGCTCTCCTCGCGGTTGGCCGCGCAGCGGTACCTGGTGGGGGACACGATCACCGAGGCGGACATCCGGCTCTGGGTGACCCTCGTCCGGTTCGACGCGGCCTACCACGGCCACTTCAAGTGCAACCGGCAGAAGCTCACCGAGATGCCGGTGCTCTGGGCCTACGCGCGCGACCTCTTCCAGACCCCGGGCTTCGGCGACACCATCGACTTCGAGCAGATCAAGCAGCACTACTACGGCGTGCACACCGAGATCAACCCGACGGGAGTCGTCCCCGCCGGCCCGGACGTCTCCGGCTGGCTCTCCGACCACGGCCGCGAGTCGCTGGGCGGCCGCCCCTTCGGCGACGGCACCCCACCCGGCCCACCCCTGCGGCAGGAGCAGGTCCGACCCCTCCCCTGACCGCGCTACCACCCCGCCCTGTCCGACTCGCGCGTCGAAACCGAGGGACTCGCGCCCGCGAGTCCCCCACTTTCGACGCGCGAATCGGACACCTCCGCCCGCGAGTCCCCCACTCTCGACGCGCGAGTCGGACACCTCCGCCCGCGAGTCCCCCACTTTCGACGCGCGAGTCGGACATCAGGGGCGGGGCGGTGAGGCTGGTCGAGGGGGAGCAGGGACACTGGAGCCCGATGCGGATCGAGAGCTTCCCTCCCGGCGACACCGCCCGGAGCGACCCCGAACCCCCTGCGCCCCGACGACGGCGGCGGGCGGTCTCGGTGCTCACCACCGGGCTCGTCGTGGGGGCCCTGGTCGCGGGGGTCACCGTGGCGAGCGGGGGGATCGGGCTCTCGGCGAACAGCCAGGACACCCCCGCCGCGGCCCCGCAGGGACCCGTGCCCGCCGCGCCGCCGCCGGACCCGAACACCTGCGCACCTCTCGTCGCCGCGATGAGCCCGCGGGACAGGCTGGCCCAACGGCTGATGGTGGGCGTCGATCCCGCGGACCCGGCGGAGGCCGTGGCCACGGTGCGGGACACCCACGTCGGCGGGATCTTCATCGGCGGCAACCCCACCGCGCTGCTCCAGAACGACGCCCTCGCGGCCGTCCAGCAGGCCGCGCCCACGAAGGTCGCGGTGGCGGTGGACGACGAGGGCGGCCGGGTGCAGCGCATCGACGCCCTCGACGGCGACCTGCCCAGCGCCCGTCAGATGGCGCAGCAGACCCCGGAGCAGGTCCGCGCCCTCGCCGAGGAGCGGGGGCGGCAGCTGCTCGCTCGCGGGGTGACGTGGGACCTGGCGCCGAGCGTCGACGTGTCCGACCAGCCCCGCAACGCCGTGATCGGCGACCGGGCCTTCTCGAACGACCCCGCCGTCGTCACGGAGTACGCAGGCGCCTTCGAGGCGGGCCTGCGCGCGGCGGGGGTGTACGGGGTGCTCAAGCACTTCCCGGGGCACGGCCACTCGTCCGGCGACTCGCACCAGGGTCGCGTGTCGGTGCCGCCGCTGGACCGGCTCCGCCAGGCCGACCTGCTGCCCTACGCCGACCTGCTCGCCCGTCTCGACCACCAGCAGGTGGGAGTGATGGTCGGCCACCTGGACGTTCCCGGCCTGACGGACTCCCTGCCGTCGTCCCTCACACCCGCGACCTACCGGCTGCTGCGGACGGACTACGACTTCGACGGCCTGGTCATGACCGACGACCTGGGCGCGATGAAGGCCATCAGCGGCAGCTTCACGCCCGCCCAGGCGAGCCTCGCGGCCCTGCAGGCGGGCGCGGACATGGCCCTGACCTCGAACGTCGCACCGATCGCGCCGATCCTCGACACCCTCCAGCAGGCCCTCGACGCGGGCACGCTCCCGGAGAACGACACCGCCGTCGAGCGGGTCCTCGCCGCCAAGGCCCTCTGCACCCGCGGCACATGACGAGAACGGCGCTCCCGCTCGCGACGTGCGAGCGGGAGCGCCGTTCCGCGACGGTCACCGGTCCGGTGCGTGACCACCCGATGGCCCGGTGACCGGGCTGGTGGTCAGACCTGGCCGGTGAAGATGACCGGGTCGGACAGGATGTCGCGGGTCCACTCGAGCTGCATCTCGCCCGGCGCCGTGCCGACGGAGAAGATCTTCTCGTAGGTGTAGGTCTTCCCGGGCAGGAGCGTGGAGGTGGAGGCGCTGTCGACCTTGGCGCTGTCGAACATCTCAGGCGCCTGCGCACCCGCGAAGCTCGCGTTCGGACCGTTGCCGAAGGTGTTGACGTCGAAGGCGCTCGTGGACCCGTTGGTGACGGTGACCGTGACCAGGACCGCGCGGTCGACGTCCTGCGGGTAGGCCGAGGAGCTGGGGGTGTACTTCTGCGGCGCGGCGATCGTCACGGCGAGGCCGTCGCCGTAGGTGAAGGTCTGCCCGAAGCCGACCGTGTCCGAGGCCGATGCGGCCGGTGCGGCGGCGACGGGGCCGGCGGCCTGGCCGCTCACCGATCCCGAGCCGGTCGAGGTGCTCGCGACCGCGGAGGTGAAGGCGACGGCCCAGACGATGCACACGATCAGCGCGAGGGCCGACAGCGTGAGCCCGGCGATCGTGAGGCCCCGGTTGTCCGCTCGGCCGGTGACGACACGGTGCAGGCCGAGGCCGGCGAGCAGCAGGCCGAGGATCGACAGCGGCCACCCGACGACACCCACCAGCGGGATCCAGGCGAACAGCAGGGCGAGCAGGCCGAGCACGAAACCAGCGGTCCCGAGCCCGTTGGCGGGTGCAGGTGCCGCGACCTGCGGGTACGGGGCGTGGTGCCCGTACGGCTGGGGCGCCTGCGGCGGCGCGCCGTAGTAGCCCTGCGGGTAGGGGTTGCCGAGACCGGCGGGAGGACCGTAGGTGTCCGGGAACGCCGCGACGGGCGGCTGCGGAGCGGAGTGGCGGCCGCGGGCCCAGGGGTCGTGCTGCGGCGAACCGGTGGGAGAGGACTGCGATGAGGTGGTCACGTTGGGCTCATCGGGCTAACGAACTGGTCCTGTTACCGCACGAGGCGCTGTTCGTCAGAATCGATGAGACGCGAAGGGCCCTGTCGTGCGGTCCTACCGCACGACAGGGCCCTTCGTGAGACGACGGCTACATGTCCAGGCCGCCGTTGACGGCGATGACCGAGCCCGTGATGTAGCCCGCGTGGTCGTCGAGGAGGAACTGGACGGCGCGGGCGATCTCCTCCGCCTGGCCGAGCCGCCCGATCGGGATGCCCGCGACCAGCTTCTCCAGCACCTTCTCCGGCACCGCGGCGACCATCTCGGTCTCGATGTAGCCGGGGGCCACGCAGTTCACCGTGACGCCCTTGCGCGCCACCTCCTGCGCCAGCGACTTCGAGAACCCGAACAGCCCGGACTTCGACGCCGCGTAGTTCGCCTGCCCCACCGCGCCGGACTCGCCGATCACCGAGCTGATGTTCACGATCCGGCCGAAGCCGTTGCCCGTCATGTGGTCCAGCACGGACTTCGTCATGTAGAAGGCGCCGGACAGGTTGACCCGCAGCACGGCGTGCCAGTCGTCGACGGTCATCCTCCGGACCGTCTTGTCGACCGTGATGCCCGCGTTGTTGACCAGGTAGTCGATCCGCCCGTACCGCTCGAGGACCTCGCCGACGAAGCGGGCGCAGTCCTCCGGCGCGCCCACGTTGCCCTGGTGGACCGAGACCGAGCCGCCCTCCGCACCCAGCTTCTCCGCCAGCTCCTCGGCCGCCTTGCTGTTGCTGCTGTACCCGGCGGCGACGTGCACGCCGTCGCGGGCCAGAGCGGTGCTGATCGCCGCCCCGATCCCGCGGGCCCCGCCGGTCACCAGGGCGACGCGGGGTTCGGGTCGGACGTCCGTGCGGGGAGCGGGGACTGCGGAAGGGGCGGCGGTCGTCATGGTCTACGTCTCCAGGTGCTCGAGTGTTCGGGCCATGCCCCGGCGGACCGCGTCGACGAGATACGGCCGGAGCTGGTGGGGGTCGACGATCTGGTGCACGGACCCGACGCGCTGGGCCCGCTGGATGGAGTGGACGGAGTCGAACTCGTCCGCGACGGCGCCGAGCTTCTCCGACCGGACGTCCGCCCGGACGGCGGCGAGCTCGGCCCGCAGGGCCGCGGCCTCTGCGTCGGCGGCCTCGGCGATCCGGGCCTCCAACGCCGTCACGCGGGAGTCCGCGTTGGTCCGCTTCCGGACCTCGCCCGCGAACACCACGGCCGCGGCGGGCGCCCCGCCGAGCACCGAGGCGTACGAGCCCTCGACGGCGGCGATCTCCATGGACTCGTTGAGCGTCGCGGAGAAGACCACGAACGCCCCGCCGTGGTAGCGGGAGACCACGCAGAACACGATCGGGCCGTCGAAGTTGACGATCGCCCGGCCGATCTCCGCGCCGTACTCCAGCTGCAGGCCGCGCAGCGACTCCGGCGAGCCGTCGAACCCGGAGAGGTTCGCCAGCACGACCAGGGGCCGGTTGCCCGACGCCGCGTTGATCGCCCGCGCCGTCTTCTTCGACGACTTCGGGAACAGCGTGCCCGCCGTGAACTGCTCGGGCCCGTCCACCGGCACGATGCCGCGCCGGTTGACCGGCTTGGACTCGATGCCGAGCAGCGCGACCGGCTGTCCGCCCAGGTGCGCGTCGTACACGACGACGGAGTCCGCGTCGTGCATGTCCGCCCAGCGCTCGAGCGGCTCGTGGTCGGCGTCGGACACCGCGCGCATCACCGAGCGGATGTCGAACGGCTTCTTCCGGCCCGGGTTCGTCTGCGGCGAGAAGATCTCGCCGACGGTCACGAAGCCGCCGCCGGTGTGCGGCGCCTCGGTGACGTCCCGCTGCACGGGGTCGTTCGTCGGTGCGGGCCGCGGGAAGCGCTCCCCGGGCACCACGTAGGCGTGGTCGTAGTGCCGGAACAGCACCTCGACGGCGGCGCCCAGGTCCGGCGCCCAGTACTGCGCCTGACCGTTGGGGCCCATGATCCGGTCGTAGCCGCCGATGCCGAAGTTGTCCTCGGCCGAGACTCCGCCGGAGTAGTCGAGGCTCTGCTTGCCGGTCAGCACCATCGCGCTGTCCGGCGTCATGACCAGGATGCCCTTGGTGTGCATGAGCATCGTGGCCTCGGCGTTCCAGTAGGGCTGGGCGCCGACGTTGATCCCGGTGACGACGATGTTGATCTCGCCACCCGCCTGGGTGAACTCCACGACCGCGCGCAGCGCCCGGGAGATCCAGTCCATGTTCTCCGTGCCGGAGTCCATCGCGATCTTCGCGCCGGACGACACGGCGAACCACTCGATCGGCACGCCCAGCTCGCGGGCCAGCCGGATCGCCGCGCACACCCGCGCGCACTCGGCCTCGGCCAGCGCGCCGAGCCCGCGGGTCGGGTCGCCGATGAGCACGACGCGGGTCATGCCCTCCGGCTGCTTCGCGGTCCGCGTGGTCACGGTGCCGAGCACCAGGTTGGCGGAGTTGCGGCCGGGCTCGCGCTCGACCGGCTCGGCCACGGGGTCCGTGCCCGAGTCCGCCACCAGCTCGTACTCGGTGAACGCCCCGTCCGGCCCGGTGAGCAGCGGGACGATCTCGTACGGGTACACCGCACCGCGCCGCTGCGCCTTGATGACGTTCTGGGCGTAGGAGTCCAGCTCGCGCATCGGGCCCGTGGGCGGCTCGTCCAGCTTCACGGTGAGGCCCGCGCCCGGCGGGCGGGACAGCCGCAGCAGGAACTCCCGCGTGCCCTCCCCGTCGGGTGCCCGGAACTGCACCTGGACCTGCTCGAGGCCCAGGGCGCCGGTGCGCGCCGCCAGCGGGCGGACGACGGCGTCGAGCTCGGTGAACGAGATGTCCACGACCGGCCAGACGTGCAGCAGGATCCGGTTCCAGCCCAGCTTGGCGAGCGCGGGGTCGGCCGAGCGGACCCGGCGCAGGCTGTCCAGGCAGGCGTCGATCGCCCGCTCCAGCTCGGGGATCGAGCGGATCACGCCGGCGTCGTCCCGCAGCACGGTCAGCCGCCGGACGTCCGCGAGCGCCAGCAGCCGCTGGTCCTCGCGCACGGTCTTGCCGGTGACGTGGAACAGGTGCACGTCCGTCTCGGACGGCAGCCGCCGCAGGTCGAACTCGGCGAGTCGCCACAGCCCCAGCCGCTCCCCGACGAGCGGGTGCAGCCCGCGCAGCGTGCGGTCCTCGACCAGCGTGCCGTCCGCGCCGGGGCGGAAGGTGAACCAGATCGGCCCGGGGTCGGCGAGGGCGTCGGGGCTCGCGGATGGGTTGGGCCGCACGGCGACCGCGACCCGCGAGACCTTGCTCGTGGGCACCGACCCGATGGCCGCCCGGACGCGTTCGGCGCGGGCGTCCGGGTCGCCGCCGTCGTCGGCGTGGGTGGAGGTGACGTAGAGGTCGACGAGCGCGGTCCGACCCGGCGGCAGCTCCTCGACGAGCCTGCGCAGCTGGTTGGCCGCGGCGAGCGCGCGCCGGGGGTCGTTGTTGTCGATCACCGTGGCGAGCACGCTGCGGTCGCGGCCGGCGTGGGTGTACCGCGCGGTCAGCACCGGCAGCCCCACGGACTCGCTGATCTGCAGGTCGGAGAGGGTGCGGACCCGGTAGTAGCGCCGGGTCATGACCTCCAGCAGGGCCGCGTTGTGCTGCGCCCCGAACACTCCGAGGATCGGCTCCGAGGAGGCGACGAGGTCCTCGATCCGCTCGGCCCGGTCCTCCGGGTGGGCGGCCAGCTCGTCGAGCTGCTCGCGCACCTCACGGCGCACCTGGTCCCGCTCGGCCTCCACGGCCGGGGCGTCGAAGCAGTGGTAGCGCACCTGGCGGGCCAGGTCGCCGACGACGGGGTGCCGCAGCTGGGTGGCCACGACGAGCTCGTCGAGGGTGCGGAGGTACTCCTCGCGCTGCGCGGTGGGCAGGCCCGCGAGCGAGCCCGGGTGCGCGAGCCGCCACTGCAGCAGCCCTCGGATCACCGACTCGTGCGCGGTGGCCCGGCGGTGCGCGAGGAACATCCAGTAGAGCGCGGGCTCCAGGACGGCGACGGGCCCGTCGGGCTCCACGCCGTAGTGTCCGAGCGCGCGGCGCAGCTTCGCGACGAAGGACTCCGGCAGCCGCTCGGCCTCCGGGTCCCGGGAGCGCAGGTAGGCGTGCAGGTACTCCTGCGGGTTGCGGCCCTCGTCCGGCTCCGTCGCGTCCTCGCCCGCCCGCTCGCGGCGGTTGCGGCTCAGTGCGGACAGGTCGGTGAAGATCCGCAGCACGG
>NZ_JACBXB010000145.1 GCF_013870575.1 Pseudonocardia pini | reverse complement strand
ACCGGGCACAACGCGGTGCCGTCCGAGGCGTGCGCCCAGCCGGGCGTCTCACCGGGTGTGATCCAGTTGCGCGGCGGCACCGGTACGGCGTGCTCACCGCATTCCGGGCAGCTTGCATACGACAACTCGTCCATTGGGTCTGCTCTCCTTGGCCGTGAGGCGGGCGATCGGCGGATGCCGGATCGCCCTGAGAGCGCCCTGGACGTGTCGTAGGGGCCCGACGCCAAGCCGCAGCCCGAAGATGCATTCCGGGCGCAGCGCACCCAAAGGGCCGGAAGGATCTCTCGGGACCGGCTTTGCGACGGGGGACGACACAGGCAAGCTCGGCCAAGGAGGTGTAGTGCTCACCCCGAAGCGTTCGCTGATGACCTCCGGCTGAGGTGTCTGCAGGCCCAGGTACTGGGGATGTGCACCGCGCGGACCGCAGCGATGCGGGGTTCGGGGCGGACAGGCGCCACGTCGGCCGCGTGTCGGCGAAGATCATCACCGCAGGGGCGGGCCCGATCCCGATGAGCTCCACGACTCGCAATCCAGCAAGTGGGCCGCCGTGGTTCGGCCGGCAGATCGAGTTCTCCAGGCATTTCCTCGATCTTCACGGTGTGCGCCTCTGCTGCGCCTAATATGAGATGGTGAGTCGCGAATCGCGTGGTGCCCGGTGATCCCGATGCTCGACACGCTCGCCAACTTCCGGGACCTCGGCGCTCTCCCGACGGTCCACGGTGGAGCCACGCGGCGCGGGGTCCTCTACCGGTCCGACGCCCCGCTGGCCGGGGACCGCAGGCCGGAGGCCCCGAGCTGGCCGCCCGCGCTCGTCCTCGACCTCCGGTCCGCGGACGAGCCCGTGACACCGCACGCCCTCGACCTGCCGGGCACCACGGTCCGCCGGATCCCGCTGATGGCCGAGGCGCGCCCGGGCACCTTCCACGCGTTGCAGGCCGAGGGATCGCTGAGCCTCGACGGGCTCTACTCCGCACTCGTCCAGCGCACGGCGGCGATCCTCCCGGAGGTCCTCGAGCTGATGCTCGCGACCCCCGGGGCGACCCTGGTGCACTGCACGGCGGGCAAGGACCGGACCGGCGTCGTGGTCGCCGTCCTGCTCGCGGCGGCAGGCGTGACCCGCGCGGCGATCGTCGAGGACTACCGCCTCACCGGCACGAACATGGAGCGGATCCGGCCCCGGATGCCCCCGGCGGACCGACAGGTGACCGCCCTGTCGGCCGGCTTCACGACCGGGGACGAGGCACCCGCCGCCACGATCTCCACCGCGATGGACCTGCTCGACCGGGCGGGCGGCGTCGCGCAGTGGCTCGACGCCGCCGGGGTCCGACCTGCCGTCCGCCGGGCCTGGCGCGCCCGGATGGTGGCCTGAGCGGCTACCGGTCGGCGAGCCAGCCGATAGGTCCACCCCCGTCGGCACCCAGCTCCGGCGGGTCCACCCGGTAGGTCGCGGGCGTGCGGGACAGCGTGATCGGGTTCCGTACCTGGGCTACGGTCCGTTCGCCCTCGGCAGGAACGACGGGCTCCAGCCCCAGCTCGGTGGCCAGCGTGAACGCCTGGCCCAGGTCGTTGATCGGCCCGCACGGCACGCCGCGCCCGGACAGCTCGGCGAACCAGTGGTCCGCGTCGTGCGCGGCCAGCGCCGACTCGATCTCGGCGATGAGCTCCGGACGGTTCGTCACCCGCAGCGCGTTCGACGCGAACCGCTCGTCCTCGGCGAGATCGGGCCTGCCGATCGCCTCGACGAGGAGCCGGAACTGGCGGTCCGTGGTGGCCGCGACCGCGAGCGGCCGGTCCGCCGTCGCCAGCGGCTGGTACGGGGCCACGCTGGGGTGCGCGTTGCCCATCGCGTGGGGCACCGCGCCGGTCAGCACGTGCGCCGACGACTGGTTGGACAACGCGGCCAGCACCGAGGACAGCAGGTTGACCTCGACCAGCTGGCCCTCCCCCGTCCGGTCCCGATGCCGCAGCGCGGCCTGGATCCCGATCGCGGCGTGCAGCCCGGTCACGATGTCGACGAGCGCGACCCCGACCTTCGTCGGCTCCCCGCCCTCCGGCCCGGTCACGCTCATCAGGCCGCCGACGGCCTGCGCGATCAGATCGTACCCGGCGAGGTGCGCTCCCCCGCCGGAGCCGAATCCGGTGATCGAGCAGTACACCAGCCCGGGGTTGACCTCGGCGAGCTGCGCGTAGCCCAGCCCGTACTTGTCCAGCGCTCCGGGACGGAAGTTCTCGATCACCACGTCGCAGGTCGCCGCCAGCTCGTGCAGCACCGCGCGGTCCGCCTCGGCCGCCATGTCGAGCGCGACGGAGCGCTTGTTGCGGTTGGTGCCGAGGAAGTACGTGGCCCGGCCCTCGTACAGCGGCGGCGACCAGGTGCGCGTGTCGTCCCCGATCCCGGGCCGTTCCACCTTCAGCACGTCCGCACCCAGGTCCGCCAGCAGCATCGTGGCGTGCGGGCCCGCCAGGACCCGGGACAGGTCGAGGACCCGGACACCCTCCAGCGCCGCGGTCACGCCTCGTCCTTCGCCGCGGGCTTGACCGCGGGAGCGGTCCGCCAGTCCGGCACCCCCAGCTCGGGCGTCCCGATGATCGAGGTGCCGCCGGACTCCACCGACCAGTGCGCGTGGTTGAGCTGGTGGATCGTGAAGGCGGCGTCGAGGGCGGAGGTGAATCCCATCGCGTCGACGCTCTGGTTCACCGACTCCTTGACCAGCAGCGACGCCATCGTTGGGACCTGGGCGATCCGGCGGGCGAAGGCGAGCGTGCGCTCGTCGAGCTCCTCGAGCGGGAAGACCTTGGAGACCATGCCGAGCCGGTGGGCCTCGTCGGCGTCGATCGAGTCGCCGGTGAGCAGCAGCTCCTTGGCCTTGCGCGGCCCGAACTCCCACGGGTGGCCGAAGTACTCGACGCCGCACATCCCCAGCCGGGTCCCTACGACGTCCGCGAAGCTCGTGTCCTCGGCGGCCACGATCAGGTCGCAGCACCACGCGAGCATCAGCGCCGCGGAGTAGACGTTGCCGTGCACCTGCGCGACGGTGATCTTGCGCAGGTTCCGCCACCGCTTGGTGTTCTCGAAGTAGTAGTGCCACTCCTGCCGGTGGCGCATCTCGACCGGCCCCGCCGTGCCGCCGTTGCAGGTGTAGGTCGGGTGCTCGCCCGGACCGCCACGCTCCCGCTCCGCGAGCGCGTCCTTCGAGCCCAGGTCGTGCCCGGCGGAGAAGGCGGGCCCGTTGCCCTTGAGGATCACCACCCGCACCGCGTCGTCCGCCTCGGCACGCCCGAAGGCGTCGTCGAGCTCCACGATCAGCCCCCGGCTCTGGGCGTTGCGCTGGCGGGGCCGGTCCAGGGCGATCCGGGCGATCCGGCCCTCGTCCAGGGTCTCGTAGGTGATGAAGCGGTAGCTCACTCGCGGTCCTTCCACGTGCCGGGGCGCGGCACCGGACACCCGGTGCCGCGCCCCCTTGGTCGGCGGTGTCAGCCCCGGCGGACCGGCAGCGACACCAGTTGGTTCACGAACATGTTGGCCCCGCGGACCGCCTCGCCGCCGGGGCGGAAGTCCTCGCCGCGCCGGAAGTACTCCTCGAGGAAGATCCGGATCTCCAGCCGGGCGACGTGGTTGCCCATGCAGTGGTGGATGCCACCGCCGCCGAAGGCCATGTGCCGGTTGGGCGAGCGGGTCGGGTCGAACTCGTGCGGGTTCGGGAACACCTCCGGGTCCCGGTTGCCCGCGGCGTACCAGAGGACGACGACGTCGCCCTCCTTGATCTCCCGGCCGCCCAGCTCGACATCGGCCGTCGCCGAGCGCGCGAAGTAGTTGACCGGCGAGACGAACCGCAGGAGCTCCTCGACGGCACCGGAGGTGTTGCCCGACTCGTACGCCCCGCGGATCGCGGCGGCGATCGACTCGTCCTCCATCATCATCCGCATGGCCTGGCCGAGCAGGGTGTGCGTGGTCTCGAAGCCGGCGAGGGTGAGCAGCGCGAGGTACTTCACACACTCGATCTCGGACAGCTGCCCGTCGTTGGCGACCCGGACGGCGTTGAGCGACGAGATGAGGTCCCCGTCGGGGTTCTCGCCCTTCTCCGCGAGCAGCCGCATGATCAGTCCGGCCAGGTTCTGCTGGCCGCGGATGTGGCGCTCGTGTCCGTCGGGGGCGTCGATCGCGAAGACGTCCTGCGCGCACTGCACCACGAACTCCCGGTCCGCGGCGTCCGGCATGCCCAGCAGGGCGCCGGTGACCTGACCGGGGATCTGGGCCGCGACGTCGGCGATGAAGTCGAACTCCGACCGGCCTGCGACCGAGTCGAGGACGTCGACGACGACCTCTCGGACCCACCCCTCGAACTTCGCCACGACGCGCGGCGTGAAGCTCTTGATCACCAGCTTGTGCAGCCGGGTGTGGTCCGGCGGGTCCATCAGCAGCAGCATCCCGCGCTGTGACTCCAGCACCTCCGGGGTCGGCAGCGGGTAGTAGCTCCCCCGCGTCACCGTGAAGTGCTCGTGGTCGCGCGACGCCGCCGCGATGTCCGCGTGCCGGGTCAGCGACCAGTAGGGCCCGGAGGCGGGCTCCAGGAGCGCCAGGGGTTCCTGGGACCGCTGGGCGTCGAACAGCGCGTGCGGCACGCCCGCCCGCCAGGTCTCGGGATCGGTCAGTTCCGCGGCCCTGAGACCGAGGTCCACCGTCATCGTCGACTCCGTCCGTGGTGGTGGGTGCCGTTCGGGGACGACACCCGGGGAAGTATTGAGCCAGCTCTTCTCAATATCCGATGACGGCGGTCACACTGTCAAGCCGGACATTCTCCGCCGTGAACGATCGTTGACCGCGTCACCCGACAGAGCTATGTTCTGAGACGCTCAAGCTGAAAACGTGGCGTCGAGGTCACCACCCTCCGGGGTGCGCCCCTCCGCCGCACCCGTCCGTTGTGGAGGTGGCGCCGTGGGGCGCGTCGAGGGAAAGGTCGCGTTCATCTCGGGCGTGGCACGTGGCCAGGGTCGCTCGCACGCCGTGCGGCTGGCCGAGGAGGGGGCCGACATCATCGGCTTCGACGTCTGTGCGGACAACCCGGACGTCGCCTACCCGCTGTCACGCGAGGAGGACCTGCAGGAGACCGTCGCGCTCGTCGAGAAGCACGACCGCCGGATCCTGACGAAGGTGCTCGACGTCCGGGACGCCGCGGGGATCCGCTCCTTCCTGGACACCTCGGTGGCCGAGCTGGGGCGCCTCGACATCGTCCTGGCCAACGCCGGGATCATGCCGACGGTCGGTGAGGAGCGGTTCCGCGAGTCCGCCTTCCACGAGGGCGTCGCGGTCATGCTCAACGGGGTGTTCAACACGGTCGAGCCCGCGATCCCGCACCTCAAGGCCGGCGGTCGCGGCGGGTCGATCGTGCTCACCAGCTCGACCGCGGGACTCAAGGGCACCGGGCAGGGCGACCCCGGCACGATGGGCTACGTCGCCGCCAAGCACGGCGTCGTCGGGCTCATGCGGGCGTGGGCGAACGTGCTGGCCAAGGACCTGATCCGGGTCAACACCGTGCACCCGACGGGCGTCGCGTCGCCGATGATCCTCAACGACGCGTTCGCGAAGTACGTCGAGGAGAACATGGACATCCTCGACACCCTGCAGAACCCGCTCCCCATGCCCAACAACGGGATGCTGCTCCCGTCGGACGTCACCGACACGATCCTGCACCTCGTCTCCGAGGCCGGGCGCTACGTCACGGGTTCGACCGTGACGGTCGACGCAGGCTTCTCCAACCGCGTCTGAGAGGCACTGATGACCACACTGGAGTCCCCCGCGGTCGACGTCGTCCGCAACCCGGCGGACGGCACCGAGCTCGCGCAGGTCCCCCGCACCTCACCCGACGAGGTCGCCGCACTCGCCGCCCGCCTGCGCGCTGCGCAACCCGCCTGGGAGGCGCTCGGCGTCGAGGGCCGCGCGGAGTGGCTCGCCCGCTGGCGTGACTGGCTCACCGAGCACCAGGCGCAGCTGATCGACCTCGTCCAGCAGGAGACCGGCAAGGCGTTCGGCGACGCGGCCTCGGAGCCCGCGTACGGCGGGATGGTCGTGCAGTACTGGATCGACCACGCCGCCGAGCACCTCGCCGACGAGCACCCCGCCTCCACGATCCCCACCCAGCGGCTGATCATCCAGCACCGGCCGTTCCCGCTGGTCGGCGTGATCACCCCGTGGAACTGGCCGATCACGATGCCGCTGCTGGACATCCCGGCCGCGCTGATGGCCGGGTCGGCGGTGCTCTCCAAGCCCTCCGAGCTCACCCCGCTGAGCTGGGGCGAGGCCGTGCGCGGCTGGCAGGAGATCGGCGCACCGGACGTCCTCGGGATCGCGACCGGGGGCGGCGAGACCGGCGCCGCCGTCGTCGACCAGGTCGACATGGTGCAGTTCACCGGCTCGGTGCGGACCGGGCGCGCGGTCGCGGTCCGGGCCGCCGAGCGGCTCATCCCGTGCGGGCTGGAGCTCGGCGGCAAGGACCCGATGATCGTCCTCGCCGACGCCGACCTCGAGCGGGCCGCCAACGCCGCGGTCTGGGGCTCCTGCGTCAACGCGGGCCAGGGCTGCAGCGCGGTCGAGCGCATCTACGTCGAGGCCCCGGCCTACGACGAGTTCGTCCGGCGGGCCGTCGAGGTCACCGAGTCCCTGCGGCTGGGCACCGACCGCACCGCGCCGCTGACCGTCGACGTCGGGGCGATGTCCAGCGAGGCACAGCTGAGGATCGTCGAGCGGCACGTGGCCGATGCGGTGGCGGCGGGCGCCCGGGTGCTCGTCGGCGGGTCCCGCGCCGAGGGGCCGGGCTGGTACTACCGGCCCACCGTGATCGTCGACGTCACCCCGGACATGGACGTCATGAGCGAGGAGACCTTCGGGCCGGTCGTCGCGATCCAGCGGGTCGCCGACGTCGACGAGGCCCTGCGCCTGTCCAACGAGTCCGCCTTCGGCCTCTGCGGCAGCGTCTGGACCGGCGACCGGGAGCGCGGGATCGCGCTCGCGAGCCAGGTCGAGGTGGGGGCGATCTGCGTGAACGACGCCTGCGTGACCAACTTCCAGCTGGACCTCCCCTCCGGCGGCTGGAAGGACTCCGGGATCGGGGCGCGGTTCGGCGGAGCCGGCGGCATCCGGAAGTACACCCGGGCCCGGGCGGTGCTCTCGACGCTCGCCGAGCCCGCGACCGAGCCGCACTGGTACCCCTTCGGGCCGCCTGCGAGCTGACCGCGGGACCACACGGGCCCGCGCCGCCTCTACGGCGGCGCGGGCCTCGCGTTGTACTGTCGAGACGGAGCGTCCGGAAATGGACGCGGCCCGTGAGGGGGACCGGTGACGAAGGCGGCGGCGAAGGGCCGTGCGGTGGCGGGCACACGCCCGCCCGGCAGGCCGCGCAAGGAGATCGACCCCGCCGCGGTGGCCGAGGCCGCGGGCCGGTTGTTCAGCTCCGGCGGGTACGAGGCCGTCTCGATCGAGGCCGTCGCGGAGCAGTTGTCCGTCTCCCGCGCCACGCTCTACCGCACGGTCCCGACCAAGGAACACCTGCTCGCGATCCTGTTCGAGCGCAGCACCCAGCGGCTAGACGAGCAGGCCACCGCCCTCGTCGCCGAGGGCCGCGAGCCTGCGGCCGAGCTCGAAGGGCTGGTCCGGCTCCATGTGGTCGCGGCCATCGAGACCCGCCGCTACATGGCCGTGTTCTTCGGGGGCGCCGGGCTGCCCGGGGACGTCTACGAGCGCTGGCAGCGCTTCAGCCACGACTTCGAGATGCTCTGGCGCGGGGTCGTGGAACGCGCCATGGCGGCGGGTGTGCTGGCCGCGGGCGACCCGGTGCTCACGACCCGGCTCGTCCTCGGCGCGGTGATCTGGGTGTCGCGCTGGTACCGCCCCGGCGAGGACTACAGCGCCGAGCAGATCGCCGACGCCGCGCTGGAGCTCATCGCGCACCGGCCCGGGTGAGCATCTCCCGCACCAGGTGCTTCTGGAGCTTGCCCGTGGCGTTGCGCGGTACGGCCGCCAGCACCAGCTCGCGGGGCAGCTTGTAGTCCGCGATCAGCGGTCGGCAGTGCTCGCGCAGCTCCTCGAGGGTGGGCGTGAGCCCCTCCCCCGGCGTCACGACGGCGACGATCGTGTCCCCCCAGTCCGCGTTCGGCCTGCCCACCACCGCGCAGTCGGCGACCGCGGGATGGCTGCGCAGGGCCTGCTCGACCTCGGCGGAGTAGACGTTCCGGCCGCCCGTGAGGATGACGTCCTTGAGCCGGTCGACCAGCTTCCACGCCCCGTCCGTGCCCTTGCGGAGCAGGTCGCCGGTGCGCAGCCAGCCGTCGCGCACGGTCTCGGCGGTGGCCTCGGGGTTGCGCCAGTAGCCCTTCATCACCGGCTCGCCCCGGAACAGCAGCTCA
Source organism: Pseudonocardia pini (assembly GCF_013870575.1). Classification (GTDB taxonomy): domain Bacteria; phylum Actinomycetota; class Actinomycetes; order Mycobacteriales; family Pseudonocardiaceae; genus Pseudonocardia; species Pseudonocardia pini. The sequence goes on along the minus strand of NZ_JACBXB010000145.1, from coordinate 846 downwards.
CCGACCCCGCCGGCCTCGATGACCTCGGCGCCGTCCTCGCCGACCACCCGGAACTCGACGAACGGCTGGGCCAGGTGGCCCGAGGAGTCCGGCTCGGCCCGGACCTGCTCGGCCGTGGAGTACAGACCCGTCGGACCGGCCTCCGTCTGCCCGCACTGCTGATAGAACGCCACGTGCGGGAACGTGGCGACGAGGGTCTCGATCGTCTCCGCCGCCATCGGCGCCGCCCCGAAGACCCCGATCCGCCACGACGACAGGTCGCGGGTGCCGACCGCCGGGTGCCGCAGCAGGAACTCGTACATCGTGGGCACGCCGAGCAGCGCGGTGACCCGCTCCTGCTCCACGGTCGCCAGCAACCGCCCCGGGTCGAAGGCCCCGAGCAGCACGTTCGTGCCCCCCAGCAGCGTGACCGCGGAGGTGAACACGACGCCGCCGGAGTGGTAGAGCGGCGAGAGGTGCAGGTAGCGCTCCCCGTCCCGCATGCCGAGCGACGTGACCTGGGCCAGCGCCGCCCAGACCGCCCGGTGGTGGTCCAGCAGCACGCCCTTCGGGCGCCCGGTGGTGCCGGAGGTGTAGAGGATGTACGCGTCGTCGCTCTCGGCGGCCGCGTCGGTGGTCACCGGGTCGGCCGCAGCGGTCAGCAGGTCGGGATGGGCCCCGGCACCGAGGGAGAACCGGCGGACGGCCACCCCTGCCGCGTCCACCGCGGCTGCGTCCACCGCGGCGTCGAGCTCGGGTTCGGACACGACGACGGCGGCGCCCGAGTCCCGCAGCACGTGCGCGACCTCCGGGGGTGCCAGCCGCGCGTTGACGGGCACGACCAGCGCCCCGAGCCGGGAGGCGGCG
>NZ_JACBXB010000144.1 GCF_013870575.1 Pseudonocardia pini | reverse complement strand
GCCCTCGGCTGGCGGACCGTGCAGGTCGCCGAGGAGACGCTGCTGCCGCTCGGCGACCTGGCGTTCACGGGGCGGAGGTGGCAGGACGTGCGGACCGCGCTGAACAGGGCGGCCAAGGCCGGGGTCACCGCGGAGTGGACGACCTACCGCGAGGCCCCGCTGGCGGTCACCGACCAGATCCGGGCGATCAGCGAGGAGTGGGTGGCGGACAGGGGCCTGCCGGAGATGGGGTTCACCCTCGGCGGGCTGGACGAGCTGGCGGACCCGGACGTCCGGCTGCTGGTGGCGGTCGACGGGGACCGGTCCGTCCACGGCGTGACGAGCTGGCTGCCCGTCCGGCGAGAGCCCTCCTGCGCTGACGAACGAACGGCACTCTCGCTCACTAGGTGTGAGCGAGGGTGCCGTTCGTGCGAGGGGTCAGACGTCCGCGTGCTCCTTCGCTGGGCGGGTCGGGAGGAGCCTGCGGATCAGGGGGAAGAGGAAGAGCAGCGCGATGATCACGTAGACCGTGATCGACAGGGGCGTCGAGACCAGGGTGGTCACGTCGCCGTCGGCGATCTGCAGGGCGCGGCGCAGCTGGAGCTCCGCGTCGGGGCCCAGGATCACGCCGATGATCGCCGGGAGCACGGGCAGGCCGTAGCGGCGCATCACGAAGCCCACCGCGCCGATCCCGAGCAGCACCAGCAGGTCCACGGCCTGCCCGGACACCGCGTACGCCCCGATGCAGGCGAAGAACAGGATGCCCGCGTAGAGGTAGGGCCGCGGGATCTTCAGCAACCGCGCCCAGGCCGGTGCGAGCGGCAGGTTCAGCACCAGCAGCAGGACCAGGCCGATGAACAGGCTCGCGATCAGCGTCCAGACCAGGTCGGGCTCGGTCTGGAACAGCAGCGGACCCGGCTGGATCCCGAACTGCTGGAACGCCGCGAGCATGACGGCGGCGATCGCCGTCGTCGGCAGGCCGAGGGTCAGCATCGTGGACAGCGTCCCGGCCGACGACGCGCTGGCCGCCGACTCCGGACCGGCCACGCCCTCGATCGCCCCGGTACCGAACTCGTCGCGGTGCTTCGACAGCCGCCGTTCGGCCACATAGGACAGGAACGTGGGGATCTCCGCGCCGCCCGCCGGGATCGAGCCGAACGGGAACCCGATGAACGGGCCGCGCAGCCAGGGCTTCCACGCCCGCTTGACGTCGGCGCGCGACAGCCACGGCCGCCCCACCGGGATGCCCTCCTGCTGCCCGCGACGCAGGTGCGCCGCCACCCACAGGGCCTCACCGACGGCGAACAGGCCGACCGCCACGATCACGACGTCGATGCCGTCGGCCAGCTGCGGGACGCCGAACGTCAGCCGCGGCTGCCCGCTGATCGGGTCCAGCCCGACCAGCCCGATCGTCAGCCCGATCGCCAACGCGGCGAACCCGCGGATCCGCGAGCTGCCCAGCACCGAGGTCACGGCGACGAACGCCAGCACCATCACCGCGAAGTAGTCCGGCGCCCCGATGTCCACGGCCACCGACGCCACGAGCGGCGCCAGCAGCACCAGCCCGACCACGCCGATGATGCCGCCGACGAAGTGCCCGATCGCCGCCGTGGCGAGCGCCTGCGCGCCGCGGCCGGACTTGGCCATCGGGTTGCCCTCAAGCGCCGCCATCACCGACGCGCTCTCACCCGGGGTGTTGAGCAGGATCGAGGTGGTGGAGCCGCCGAACATCGCACCGAAGTAGATGCCGGCGAACATGATGAAGGCGCCGGTCGGGTCGAACGCGTAGGTGACGGGCAGCAGCAGCGCCACCGCCATGGCCGGGCCGATGCCCGGCAGCACGCCGATCGCGGTGCCGAGCAGCACTCCGATCGCCGCGAACAGCAGGTTCTCCGGGGTGAGGGCGGCCGCGAAGCCGCCCATGAGGCTCGAGAACGTGTCCATCAGCCGAACACCCCCATGAGCGGCCCGCCGGGCAGGTCGACGCCGAGCAGGCCGTCGAAGACGATCCAGGTGACGACGGAGACGCCGGCCGCGATCAGCAGGTCCCGCACGAGGGAGCGCGAGCCGAGCGAGAAGGTCGCGCCCCAGAACAGCACGGTGCCCGCGATCGGCCAGCCGACCAGCGGGATCAGCGCCGCCGTCGCGACCAGCACGCCGGCGAGCATGCCGACGGTCCGCAGGTCCGGCGGCGTCGAGAGGTCGACGTCCTCGCCCGCCTCGGCCTCGCCCTTCCCGCCGCGCAGCACGTCGACGGCCAGCAGCACGGACAGCAGGAGCAGCGCCCCGCCGACCACGAACGCGACGGCGTGCGGGCCCAGCGGGTCGGAGTCGCCCCCGCCGCCGCGGCCCTCCAGCGCGGTGTCCACGACCACGAGCAGCCCCACGACCAGCAGGAGCAGTGCCACGCCGAGCTCGGAGTGCTCGCGGAACCAGTTCGGCTTCCGCTCGACCGGACGGTCCTCGGTGACGGTCATGCCAGCCCCAGTTCCCGCAGCACTCCGGCCACGCGCTCGTTCTCGGCCGCCAGGAAGGCCCCGAACTCCGGGCCCGGCTGGTAGGCGTCGGTCCAGCCGTTGCGCTCCAGCGCCTCCGCCCACTCGGACGTGCCGCGCAGCTCCGCGAAGACGGCCTCCAGCTCGGCCCGGCCCTCGGGGGAGAGCCCCGGCGGCGCGACGATCCCGCGCCAGTTCGTGAACTCGACGTCCAGGCCCGCCTGCCGCAGCGTGGGTGCGTCGACCCCGGGGACCGGCTCCCCGGCCGTCACGGCGAGGACGCGCAGCTCACCGGCGTCGATCTGGTCGGCGTACTCGCCGAGCCCGGAGACCCCGAAGGCCACCTTCCCGCCGAGCACGGCGGCGAGCAGCTCGCCGCCGCCGTCGTAGGCGACGTAGTTGACGTCCCGCGGGGCGAGGCCCGCCGCCTCGGCGATCAGCATCGGGGCCAGGTGGTCCGGCCCGCCGGGGGACGACCCGCCGCCCACCGGCGTCGCGCCCGGGTTCGCCTTCCAGTCCGCGAGCAGCTGCGGCAGGCTGGTGTACGGCGAGTCCTTCCCGACGACCACGATCTCGGTCTCCTGGGTCAGCCGCGCGACGGGCGTGGTGTCGGCCAGGGTCGAGGGGGAGTCGTTCGTGTACACGCTGCCGACGACCCCGAGCCCCATCGACATGACGAGCCGGTCGTTGCCGCTCTCGTTGACCGTGCGGCCGAGGCCGACCGTGCCGCCCGCCCCGGGCAGGTTGAAGACCTCGACGGAGCCGGTGAGCCCGGCGTCCTCCATCGCCTTGGCGGCGGTGCGGGCCGTGACGTCGTAGCCACCGCCGGGGGAGTTCGGGACGAGCATGCGCAGCCCGCGCAGCTGGGTCCCGTCGCCCGTCCCCGTGAGCGCGCCGACGGCGGGCGGTACCAGGAGCACCGCGGCCGCGGCCACGACCACCGCGAGCACCGCCGAGACGGTGCGGGTGGGTCTTTCGCGGGTGGACATCAGTGTCTTCTCCTCCGCATCGAGGTCGGTGTGCGCTCATCCTGGGGGCCGGGCGACCCGGTGTCGCGCTTGTGTCCACAAACGTGGTTGTGGTCGTTGTGGTCACGGGTTCCGAGCGGCCGCGGCGCCCTAGTCTGACCGGGTGCGAGGACGCCCGCTGGCCCGTCAGTTCCTGGTCTGGCAGCTGCTCGTGGTGCTGATCCTGCTGGCCGCCGTCGCCGCGCTCGCCGCCGTCCAGTCCGATGCCGCCTTCCGCGAGACCCAGGGTCGTCGGATGCTGACCGTGGCCGAGGACGTCGCCGCGACGCCGGGCATCCGCGCCGGTCTGGTGGACCGGGACGTCGACCTGCTGGCGAGCTTCGCGCGCAGCGCCGAGAACCTCTCCGGGGCGGACCGGATCGTGGTCGTCGACGCGAACCGGGTGGTCCGCAGCTCGCCCGATCCCGCAGAGCTCGGCACGGCGTTCGACCCGGGCGAGTCGACCGCGTTCGCCGGGCGGGCCTGGACGGGATCGGTGGACCGGACGGTCGTCGCGGAGGTGCCCGTCGTCGTCGCGGGCGGCGAGGTCGTGGGGGTGGTGTCGGCGGGCATCCGCGCACCCACCCTGCTGGAGGCCCTCGCGCCGGCCCGCGGGGAGGTCGCGGCGCTGCTCGGGTTGGCGCTGGTGCTGGGGGTGGCCGGGTCGCTGCTGCTGGCCCGGCGGGTGCGCAGGCAGACGCTGGGGCTGGAGCCCGCCGAGATCGTCGAGCTCGTGCAGCGGCGCGAGGCGATGCTGCTGGGGGTCAAGGAGGGCGTGGTCGGGCTCGATCCCGAGGGCCGCGTGACACTGCTCAACCAGCCCGCGGTGGACCTGCTGCCCGGGGCGCACCTGGGGGACCGGGTCGACGACCTGGGGCTCGACGCCCGGCTCCGCGACGTCCTGACCGGCCGGGTCCGCGGCGAGGACCAGGTGGTGGTGCACGCCGGCCGGGTGCTGGTGCTCAACCGCAACCCCCTGGAGGCGGGCGCGGTCGTGACGCTGCGGGACCGGACCGAGCTCACCACCCTGCAGGACCGGCTCGACGCCTCCCGCACCCTCACCGACACCCTCCGCGCGCAGGCCCACGAGTTCACCAACCGGCTGCACACCATCGCGGGGCTCACCGAGCTCGGCGAGTACGACGAGGTGCGCCGGTTCGTGACCGGGGTGGTGGCGGCGGCGGAGGGCTGGCGACGGGAGGTGGTCACCCGCGTGGAGGAGCCCGCGGCGGCCGCGCTGCTGGTCGCCAAGGCGTCCCTGGCGACGGAACGGGGCGTGGAGCTGCGGTTCTCCCCCGACGCCCGGCTCGGCGCGACCGACGACCCGGACCTGGGCCGAGATCTCGTCACCGTGCTGGGAAATCTGGTGGACAACGCGTTGGACGCCGTGTCGCCCGGTGGGTGGGTCGAGATCGGCATCGAGGAACGGGAGGGCGCGGTGCGCGTGCGGGTGCGGGACTCCGGGCCGGGGGTGGCCTCCGAGCTGGCCGACGAGGTGTTCCGGCACGGGTTCACCACCAAGGCCGCCGAGTCGCCCGGCGGGCGTGGGCTGGGGCTCGCGCTGGTCCGCGAGGTGTGTCTGCGGCGGCGGGGGAGCGTTGCGGTCGAGGGGGCCACCTTCACGGCGGTGCTCGGATGAGGGTCCTCGTGGTCGACGACGACTTCATGGTCGCCAAGGTGCACAGCGGGTACGTCGGGCGGATCGCGGGCTGCGCGGTGGTCGGCGTGGCGCACACCGGTGCGGACGCCGTCGCGCAGGCGGGTGCGTTGCGACCCGACCTGGTCCTGCTCGACGTCTACCTGCCCGACATGTCCGGCATCGAGGTCCTCCGGCGGCTGCGCACCGGGGCGCCGGACGACCCGTCCGTGCTGGTCATCACGGCCGCGGACGACGCCGCCACGGTCGCCGCCGCCCTGCACGGCGGCGCGCTGCACTACCTGGTCAAGCCGTTCGACTCGCGGGCCCTGGCGGAACAGGTCGAACGGGCCCGACGGCTGCGGGGCCGGTTGGCGGGCCTGGACCGGGCCGGGCAGGAGGACATCGACCGACTCTTCGGCGGGTCGACCCGGCGGCTGCCGAAGGGCCTCACCCCGCCGACGGCGGCCCTGGTGGAGAAGGTGCTGCGCGAGCACGGCGGCGACCTCTCGGCGACCGAGTGCGCGGAGCTGACCGACCTGTCCCGGGTGAGCGCCCGCCGCTACCTGGAGCACTTCGTGGAGACCGGGGCGGTGGTGGTGAAGCTCCGCTACGGCGGCACCGGCCGCCCCGAACGCCGCTACACCTGGACCCGCTGACCCGGCCGCATCATGGCTCCATGATGCGGCCGCGGGTGGTGTGGGCGAGGACGGCCGCTGCGAGCGGGGTCACCACGGCCGGGGGGATCGCGTGGCCCATGCCCTCGATGCGCACGAGCTCGGCGCCCTTGATGGTCGCGGCGAGGTGGGCGGCGTGCGGGGGCGGGTCGACCGGGTCCTCGGGGGCCTCGATCACCAGGGTCGGGACCTGCACCTCGGCGAGCTCCGGGCCGCGGTCCAGGCCCTCCTGGGAGGCCGCGGCGTGGGCGGCCGGACTGTCCGCGCGGCCCGCGTGCGCGATGACCCGCTCCTCGAGCCCGCGGAACCACTGCTCGTCGAACTCCAGGCCCGTGCCGTTGAGCAGCCGCCAGTGCTCGACGCGCCACTCCAGCTCCTGCTCCGGCGTGCGCTCGTCGGTGAGCTCGCCCCAGAGCCGCAGGAGGGCCGGAGCGGGGCCGGGGAGCTCGTCCGCCCACTGCAGGGACGCCGTGCAGAACAGCGTGGCCGACAGCAGCCGGTCGGGACGGTCGACCAGCAGCAGCTGCACCAGCGTGCCGCCCAGGGACATCCCGACGGCGTGGGCGCGGTCGATCCCGAAGGCGTCGAGCACCGCGACGGCGTCTGCGGCCAGGTCGCGGATCGCGTAGGGCCGCTCGTCGAAGGCGTGGGTGGAGCGGCCGGTGTCGCGATGGTCGTAGCGGACGACCCGGTGCCGCTCGGCCAGGCGCTCGACGAGCTCCTCCGGCCAGGCGACGCCCGAGGCGTTCGCGCCCATCACCAGCAGCAGGGGCTCGCCGGGCCCCGCGATCTCCTCGGCCCACACCTGCACGCCCGGGGCCACGTCCACGAACTTCTCCACGGGAGGCACCCTAGAGACGCCGCCGCCCCGGTCCGGCACGAGGCCGGACCGGGGCGGGAGGCGGTGCGACTTACTTCAGGGCGTCGAGCAGCGCCTGGCGCTGCCGGTCACCCAGGCCCGCGGCGCGACGGGACGCGTCGATGCCGGTCTGCTCCAGCAGCGCCGAGACCTTCGCGGGGCCGTAGCCGGGCAGGCTCTTCAGCAGGTCGGCGACCTTGGTCTTGCCGACGACCTGGTCCGACTTCGCGCGGTCCAGCACGGCCGGGATGGTCTCCTCGCCCTTGGCGATCTTGTCCCGGAGCTCCTTGCGCGCAGTGCGGGCTGCGGCGGCCTTCTTGAGAGCCTCCGCGCGCTGCTCGGGGGTCAGCGTGGGCAGTGCCATGGTGTGCTCCTCTCATCTCCCATCGACCACCCGCTTTCGGGGTGCGTCGGTGGTCGTACCGGGTACAGCGTGGCCCCTAGCCTGGCAGACGCACGACAACGCCACGCCGGGAACCCCCACGTCAGAGCCTCGTGATCGTCGAAAACGGTGTCATGGAACCGTCAGCGGCGGGTTCCGGGCGTCAGGCGGTCACCTGATGGCGCAGCCTGTCGACGTCCCAGAGGGTCCGGACGGAGGTGATCCGGCCGTTCCGGACGGCCACCACGGACACCGCGAGGACCCGCACGGACCGCCCCGACGGCGGGGTGCCGGGCAGCAGCCAGGGCAGCTCGCGGTCGTGGGTGAAGGTCCACCGCAGCTCGTCGACCAGCCGTCGGGTGTCCACCGTGCGCGAGACGCGTTCTCGCGCCAGGTCCGCGGGCACCGACGGCACGACGACCTCCGCCAGGTGCGCCGCGACCTGGTCCCGGTCGTTGCCGCCCGTCATCGCGGGGACGTCGACGAACGAGGCGGCGGGATCGAGCAGGGCGACCGCCGCCCCCACGTCGCGATCGGTGTACACGGCCGCCCAGAACGTGTCCCACGCCCGCTCGACCTCGCGGATCAGGACCTGGATGGCCGGGGTCACGGCTACGCGGCTTCGTGCTGCTCCGCGACGGCCTTCGCACCGGTCATGTCGATGAGGCGGTGGCCGCGGTTGCGGGCGTAGCGCAGCGAGCGGACCCAGTTGTAGAGCGTGCCGAGCCGGTTGCCCCAGCCGATCAGGAACATGACGTGCACGTAGCACCACATCAGGTACGCGGCCCAGCCGGTGACCTTGAAGCCCATGGCGTCCGCGACGGCCTGCCGGGCGCCGATGGTGGCCATCGAGCCCTTGTCGAAGTACTTGAACGGCGCCGGGGTGGTCGTGTCGCCCTTGACCCGGTTGGTGATCTGCTTGCCCACGTAGGTGCCCTGCTGCATGGCGACCTGCGCCACGCCGGGCAACCGGTCCACGGTGCTGACCATGTCGCCGATCGCGTACACGCCCTCCGCACCCGGAACCGAGCAGTCCGGGTCCACGGCCAGCCTGCCCGCGCGGTCGGTCTCGGTCCCGGTGGCCTTCGCGAGCACCTTGGCCAGCGGGGACGCCTGCACCCCCGCCGCCCAGATCTTGGTCTTGGCCGTGATGGTGTCGACGCCCTTGGGCCCCTTCACCGTGATCGTCTCGGCGTCCATGTCGGTGGCGGCGGTGTTCAGCCGGATCTCCACGCCCATCTTCTCCAGCTTGCGCTGCGTGTACTTCTGCAGCTTGGGCGCGAAGGGCGGGAGCACGGACGGCGCCGCGTCCAGCAGGATGATCGTGGCCTGCCGGGTGTCGATCGAGCGGTACTCCTTGGGCAGCACGAACTGCGCGAGCTCGGCGAGCTGCCCGGCGATCTCGACGCCGGTCGGGCCCGCCCCCACCACGACGAACGTGAGGTAGGCCTCCCGCTCCTTCTCGTCCGTGGCGATCTCGGCCAGCTCGTACGAGCCGAGGATCTGGCTGCGGAGCATCCGGGCGTCCTCGATGCTCTTCATGCCCGGCGCGAACTGCGCCCACTCGTCGTGCCCGAAGTAGGCGTGCCCCGCCCCGCCCGCGACGACCAGGTAGTCGTAGGGCAGGTCGATGTGCTGCTCGTTCGGCCCGAGCGACCGCACGACCTTGTTCGGGATGTCGATGTCGTAGACCTCGGCCAGCAGCGTGCGCGTGTTGCGCTGGTGCTTGACCACCCGGCGCAGGGCGGGCGCGATCAGCCCGGGGGACAGGATCCCCGTCGCGACCTGGTAGAGCAGCGGCTGGAAGAGGTGGTGGTTGGTCCGGTCGACCAGGGTGACGTCGACGTCCGCGTGGCTCAGGGCCTTCGCGGCCCGCACCCCGCCGAACCCGCCGCCGACGATGACGACCTTCTTGCGGCCCCCACCGGTGGGGGTGTCCCCAGTGCTGCTCACGTCGGCCACGGAATGCTGCCCCTCTGGTCGCGGCTCCCGACGACGTCGGCGCCGGATGTCCTACCGGTCTGTGTACCGCAGCCCGGGCGTCGTCGCAGGACCGCGCGGGAGGAGCGTAGTCGCCGCCGGGACCGCCGGTGTTGCCCCCGGGTGTCCGCTGCGCGAACGGGTCAGTTGCCCGCGGTGCCCTCGCCGCCGCCGCCCGCACCGGTGTCCGAGTCCGCAGTGGCGCCCGAGGCGGTCACCGCGCACGACTCCGCGAGGGCGG
>NZ_JACBXB010000143.1 GCF_013870575.1 Pseudonocardia pini | reverse complement strand
CCGCATACGCAAGCGGTGAACCGCGCCCGACCGGCCGGACCGCCGCGGCAGCGGGCTGGAGTAGACGACGCTCGTCGTCACCCCGCCGAGGCCGGAGATCCGGCCGGTGACCTCCTCCAGGTGCCGCATCGACCGCGCCCGCACCGTGATGACGAAGCAGTCCTCGCCCGTGACGTGGTGCGCCTCGGTGATCTCCGGGGTCGTGCCGAGCAGGTCCCGGAAGGGCTTGTAGTTGCCGCTGGGGTAACGCAGCCGGACGAGCGCCATGATCGGCAGGCCGAGCTTCTCCGGGTCGACCTCGCAGCCGTACCCCGTGATCACCCCCGCGTCCTCGAGCCTGCGGACCCGCTCGGTCACGGCGCTGGGTGAGAGCCCGACGAGCCTGCCGAGGTCCGCGTAGCTCGCCCGACCGTCGCGCTGCAGTGCTTCCAACAGGCGCCAGTCCGTATCGTCCAGGGATTCCACGGTCACACTGGGACCTTAGCGGTGAATCCCCCGCGACCGATGAGTTCTGCGTGTGGCGGTCGTCTTTCGTGTACATCCCGAGAGGAGCCTTCTCATGAAGCAGATCGCCAGCTGCCTGTGGTTCGACGGCCAGGCCCAGGAGGCCGCCGAGTTCTACTGTTCGGTGTTCCGAACTCGGAGATCACCTCCGTGCAGCTCTACCCCGAGGGCGCGCCCGGTCAGGCGGGCCAGGTCATGTACGTGGAGTTCACGCTCGACGGCCGGGAGTTCGCCGGGCTCAACGGCGGGCCACAGTTCCCGCACAGCGAGGCGATCTCGTTCGTCGTGCCCTGCGAGACGTCCGAGGAGAACGACCGCTACTACGCCGCGCTCGTCGAGGGTGGTTCCGAGCAGCCCTGCGGCTGGCTCAAGGACCGCTTCGGCGTGTCCTGGCAGATCGTCCCGCTGGAGGCCGACGCCTGGATGCGGGACCCCGACCCCGAGAAGTCCGGCCGGACCGTCGCGGCGATGCTCCAGCAGTTCGGCAAGCTGGACATCGAGGCGCTGCGGAAGGCGTACCAGGGGACCTGATCTCCTAGGCTGGGCGGCATGCGCAGCTCCATCCGGCTCGGCACGCCGCTCAGCCCCTCGGCCACCCGCGTCATGCTGCTCGGGGCGGGTGAGCTGGGCAAGGAGGTCGTGATCGCCTTCCAACGGCTCGGCGTCGAGGTCGTCGCGGTCGACCGGTACCCCGATGCGCCGGGGCACCAGGTCGCCCACCGCGCCCACGCGATCGACATGACGGACCCCGTGGCGCTCGCCGCGCTGATCGAGCAGGAGCAGCCGCAGTTCGTCATCCCGGAGATCGAGGCGATCGCCACCCAGGCACTGCAGCGGATCGAGGACGCCGGCGTCGCCACGGTCATCCCGACGGCCCGCGCCGCGCGGCTCACCATGGACCGCGAGGGGATCCGCAGGCTGGCGGCCGAGGAGCTCGGGCTGCCCACCTCGCCGTACGCGTTCGCGGACACCCTGCACGAGGTCCGGGCGGCGATCGAGGACGGCATCGGGTACCCGTGCGTGCTCAAGCCGGTGATGTCGTCGTCGGGCAAGGGGCAGTCGGTGCTGCGGTCGACGGACGACCTGCACCGGGCCTGGGACCACGCGATGGCGGGCGGCCGGGTCGCAGGCACGCGCGTGATCGTCGAGGGTTTCGTGGACTTCGACTACGAGATCACGCAGCTGACCGTGCGAGCCGCGGACGGAACGCACTTCTGCGCCCCGATCGGGCACGTGCAGCGCGACGGCGACTACGTCGAGTCCTGGCAACCGCAGCCCATGTCGGAGGCCGCGGCCGCCGCGGCGCGGGACGTGTCGGGGCGCATCACCGAGGCCCTCGGCGGTCGCGGTCTGTTCGGTGTGGAGCTGTTCGTGCGCGGGGACGACGTGCTGTTCTCCGAGGTCAGTCCGCGCCCGCACGACACCGGCCTGGTCACCTTGGCCACCCAGCGGCTGTCGGAGTTCGAGCTGCACGCCCGCGCGATCCTCGGCCTGCCCGTCGACGTCACGCTCCGCTCCCCCGGCGCCTCCGCGGTGATCTACGGAGGGGTGGACGCGAAGGCGGTCGCCTTCGAGGGTGTCGCCGAGGCACTCGCCGTACCCGGCACGGACCTACGCCTGTTCGGCAAGCCAGAGAGTTTCACCAAGCGCCGGATGGGCGTGGCGGTCGCCTCCGCCGACGACGTCGACACCGCCCGCTCCCGCGCCGCGCAGGCCGCGGCGGCGGTGCGGGTGGTGGCCGACTGACGTCCCGGGCTGCAGTCATGATCATCACTCCGACCCATCGCCGTATGTGGCGTCGGGTGGTCACTGATGGGGATCTCGGTCTGGGCTGGTTGCGCGGCTGCTCAGGACAGCCGCGGTCGGGAGCACATGCACAGTCGGCGGGTGCGCTTCGTCGTGGCACATCTGCAACGCGAGCGGATCCGCGCCGATGTCCCACGACAGCGGTCGAGCATCGCCGCCGGCCGACCATGATCGCCGCTTCCGACCCATCCCAGCCGTATGGCGCCTTGGGGGTCACTGATAGCGATCGTGGTCCGGGCCGGTCGGGTCCGACGCGGCGACGCGAACGTTGTGCCTTCGCTCATCGTGGAGCCCGCCGAAGGCGGATCCGGTCCCCTCGCAGTGGCGGCAGGTGGACCCGGCTAACGCCGATGGATCCGGGAGGATGAGCTGTGTGCCGCAGCGATCCAGCACTCTCGCCATGGAATCCACGGTCTTCGGTGCATTTAGCAGTGGATTCTTGCTTCACGTGCACCCGCTACCCACCTACCGTCCCATCCCATGACGATCACCACTACCACCGACGCCGCCGCCTTCTTCGCCGCAAAGCTCGCCTTCGAGACCGACGTGTCGGACGTGCGGGCCGCGCTCGCGAGCGAGGACGCGGAGTTCGTGCTCGTCGACACCCGGAGCCGGGCGGCGTGGGACCAGGGGCACATCCCCGGCGCGGTGCACCTGCCCACCGCAGAGCTGCCGGGCGGGCTCGACCCGAGCCGCCCGGTGGTGACCTACTGCTGGGGGCCGGGGTGCAACGGGGCCACGCGCGGCGCCTTGGGCCCTGGCACGTGCCGGGTTCGCCGTCAGGGAGATGATCGGCGGGATCGAGTACTGGACGCGCGAAGGGTTCCCCGTCGAGTCGCCTTCCGGCACCCACTACCCCGAGCCGGACCCGCTCACCGTCCCCTGCGGCTGCTAGTGGCTGCGCCGCAAGCCCGCTGCGTCTCTGGGCAGGTCCGACCTCAAGACCCGGGTCCGAGGCTCGCATCGGGCAGTACCCGTCGGACCGGGAACGCCGAGTGCCTGACAGCAGTTCCACTGTGTACACCGGCACATCCAGGTTCACACGGGCCAGGCAGCTGGTTCAGAGCGTGCACCAGGTGTAACGCCGAACCGGCATCGCCGCGTGAGTGGGCCTCGGTCGTCGAGAACGTGAGGACCTGCGATGCGGGGACAGCAGCTCAGGTGGGCACCGTTCCCGGTGGCAAGGCGTGCTCGGGTTCCGCGGGGTGGCGGTGGTGCGGGGTGAGGTGGATCTGCGTGGCGTAGACCACCCACCCGGCGAGCGAGAGGCCGAGCCAGGTGATGAGCCGGTAGATGAGCACCGTCGCCGCGGCGGGTGCGGGCGGAGCACCCGCGGCGAGCAGGACCCCGAGCAGGCCGGTCTCTGCGAGGCCTGCGCCGCCGGGCAGGATCTGCAGCGCGATCGACAGCTGGACGGCGAGGAAGCCCAGCGCCAGCGTGGTCCACGGCACCGACAGCCCCATCGCCGCGGCGACCGCGTGCAGTGCGAGGTAGTCCGCGATCCAGCTGGCCGCAGCCGTCACGACGAGGACACCCCACTGCCCCATGGTCGGGTGCAGCAACCCCAGCCTGCCGGCGAGCCGGTCCGCGGTGCCCTCCGGGTCCGACGCCCAACCGCCCCGGCACGTCCGGCACAGGCCGGGCACCCGCCGCCAGGCGTGGACGAGGCCGAGCAGGATCCGGCGCAGCACCGACACGTGCGTGAGCACGGCCCAGAACCCCATGGTCCCGACGACGACGGCTGCGGCCACGACGAGCGCGAACCACAGCGGCATCCAACCGACGGCCCCGATCACCACGATGCCGCCGACCAGCAGGATCACCGTGGACAACGCGCCCGGGAGGAACACCGACCAGGAGGCGAGCGCCGCGTCGACCCCTCGGCTGCGCAGCCGGGCGATCGAGTAGGCGAGTGCGCCCGCCCCGCCGACCACCGGCACCGTGTTCGAGATCGCGTTCTCCGCGAAGGTGATGGCCTGCACGGTCCGGCCCGGCACGGGTGTGCCACCGAGCACGAGCATCCAGCGGTGCAGCTCGCCGTACAGCAGAAGGGCCGCCACCGCGAGCAGCACGGCGACGGAGAGCCAGCCCCAGCTCATCTCGGCGAGGACGTCACCGGCCTCCCGGACGGCGGCCACCATGTCCGGCAGCTGCCAGGCGATGTAGCCGAGAGCCGCGAGGACGAGGACCCAGTGCAGGATCGCCTTCACATGCCGCAACGGCCAGCCCAGGGCGCCACGCAACGCGGTTGCAGCGGCCATGCCCCGTCTCCCCTCGGTCCGCTCCCAGGTTAGCCGCGGCCACCGACAGGAAATCGCGACACCCGTCTCACCTCGGCCGGACGGACCTGCGTACGCACCTCCATCCACCCGCACGTTGGACGGAGCGAGGTCCCCGCCCCTCTCGAACGGCCCACCGCGCGACGGTGCCGTTCGTGCAGACGGGTCGGGAGGGTGCCGCCTGCGCGACCACACCACCCCGAGAGCGCCGCCCGTCCAGGCCCCGCCGCACGACAGTGCCGGCCCGTGCAGACCTTCCGCGCGACAGAGCCGTTCGTCCAGACCGGTCGAGAGAGGTGCCGCTCGCACCACACGTCAGTGGTGATCGTGCAGACCTCTCGCACGAGAGTGCGGGTGGTCCGGTCCCACGGCCTCCGCCGCCCCCGAGTAAGCGCGGCCGTCTCTCGAACGACACGGGGGGGCGCACAGCAGAACGCGCCGCGACCCTCATCGGGTGCGGCGCGTGCTGTGTCGCTCAGAGCTCGAGGATGCTCAGAGCTCGCGGGAGGAGCGGAGGCGGGCCAGGGCCTCCTCGAGGATGGCGGCGCCGTCCTCGTCGCTGCGGCGCTCCTTCACGTACGCGAGATGCGTCTTGTACGGCTCGTTGCGCGGCGCGGCGGGCGGTGCCGCCTGCTCGCGGCCCGCGGGCAGTCCGCAGCGCGGGCAGTCCCAGAACTCCGGGATCTCGGCCTCGGCCGCGAAGGACGGCCGGGTCTCGTGACCGTTCGCGCAGAAGTACGGGATCCGCTCGCGCGGCGCGGTCTCGCCCCGCTCGGACTCGCCCATCGGGCCCGCCCCTACCCGGGTGCCGCGGATCGCGTTGCCGCCGGACATCGCCATGGTGTCTCCTCGTTCTGGGTGCTGGGGTCCTAGACCCCGACCTTCACCAGCAAGCCGGTACCGATGATCGCCACGATCCAGATGGCCGCGGTGAACAGCGTCAGCCGGTCCAGGTTCTTCTCCGCCACGGAGGACCCCGAGAGGCTGGACTGCACCCCGCCGCCGAACAGGCTCGACAGGCCGCCACCGCGACCGCGGTGCAGCAGGATGAGCAGCACCAGCAGCACGCTGGAGACGATCAGCACGATCTGAAGTGCGAGGACCATTCCACTCTCTCTCGCCGCGGGCCCGCTCGGCGTGGCCCGGCTCGCCCGGAAGGATGTCCAGACTAACCCGCCCACGCCCACGTCGTCCGCAGGGGTCGTACCGGTGGGTCGTCGGAGGCCGACGCGCCGTTACGACCCGTCGGGACAACGAGCCGCGCGGACCCCGGGTTCCCGGCGCGAGCAGTGCACGTTTCGTGCTCTCAGCGCGGTGCGGACAACGCTGAGAGCACGTCAACGGCGATCTTGCCGCGTTGAGAGCACGAAACGTGCGATCTTGAGGGCGCGGCAGGGCAGGGCGGGGGGAGGCGGGCGGAACGCGAACGGGCACCTCCGTCACACGGAGGTGCCCGTTCGGGTCTCGGTACCGGTTACGGGAGGGGGCCGCCCGCGGCGATGGCGCTGAGCTGGGCGAACTCGTCCGCGTCGAGCGAGGCGCCGCCCACGAGGGCGCCGTCCACGTCGGTCTCCGCGACGATCTCGCCCACGTTCTTGGCCTTCACCGAACCGCCGTAGAGGATGCGGATCGCGTCCGCGACCTCCGGCCCGTACAGCTCGCGCACCTGCTCGCGCAGCGCGTGGCAGACCTCCTGCGCGTCGGCCGGGCTGGCGACCTTGCCGGTGCCGATCGCCCAGATCGGCTCGTAGGCCACGACCACGGAGCCGATCTGCTCCGGCGTGACCTTCTCCAGCGCCGCGACAAGCTGTGCGGTGGTGTGGCTGACCTGGGCGCCGGACTCCCGGACGTCGAGCCCCTCGCCGACGCAGAGGATCGGCGAGATGCCGTTCTTCAGCGCGGCGTGGACCTTCGCGTTGACCGTCTGGTCGTCCTCGCCGTGGATCTCCCGACGCTCCGAGTGCCCCACGACGACGTACGTGCAGCCGAGCTTCGCCAGCATCGGACCGGACACGTCCCCGGTGTAGGCCCCGGAGTCGTGCGGCGAGAGGTCCTGCGCGCCGTGGACGATCTTCAGCTTGTCCCCGTCGATCAGGGTCTGCACGCTGCGGATGTCCGTGAACGGCGGGATCACCGCCACGTCGACGTGCGCGAAGTACTTCTCCGGCAACGCGAAGGCGAGCTTCTGCACCAGCCCGATGGCCTCGAGGTGGTTGAGGTTCATCTTCCAGTTGCCGGCGATCAGCGGCTTGCGGGCCATCAACGCTCCAGGACTGCGACGCCGGGGAGGGTCTTGCCCTCCAGGAACTCCAGGGACGCTCCGCCACCGGTCGAGATGTGCGAGAACCCGTCCTCCGGCAGCCCCAGCGCCCGCACGGCGGCCGCGGAGTCCCCGCCGCCCACCACGCTGAACGCGGACGAGGAGACGATCGCCTGCGCCACCCCGCGGGTGCCCTCGGCGAACGGGGCCAGCTCGAACACGCCCATCGGCCCGTTCCAGAACACCGTCTTGGCCGTGGACAGCACGGCGGCGAACTCCGTCACGGACTCCGGGCCGATGTCCAGGCCCATCCAACCGTCCTCGATCCCGTCGACCGGGACGGTGCGGGTCGCCGCGTCGGCCGCGAAGCGGTCCGCCACCACCACGTCCGTGGGCAGCACGATCTTGCCGGACTCCAGCAGCTTCCGGGCGTTGTCGATCTGCTCGGACTCGAGCAGCGACGAGCCCACGCCGTAGCCCTGGGCGGCCAGGAACGTGAAGCACATCCCGCCGCCGACGAGCAGCGAGTCCACCTTGGGCAGCAGGGCCTCGATCACGGCGAGCTTGTCCGACACCTTGGACCCGCCCAGCACGACCACGTACGGCCGCTCGGGAGCCCCGGTGAGCGTGCGCAGCACCTCGACCTCGGACAGCACGAGACCGCCCGCGTAGCCCGCGAGGTCCTCCGCGACGTCGTAGACCGACGCCTGCTTGCGGTGGACCACGCCGAACCCGTCCGACACGAACGCCTCCGCGCCGGTCAGGTCCGCGAGGTGCTTGGCGAACGCGGCCCGGTCGTCGTCGTTCTTGGAGGTCTCCCGCGGGTCGAACCGGATGTTCTCCAGCAGGACGACGTCCCCGTCGTGCAGGTTCGGCAGGGGCCCGTCCAGCGGGACCAGCTTCACCGGCGCGCCGAGCAGCTCACCGAGCCGCGCGGCGACCGGGGCCAGCGAGAACTCCGTGTCCGACGACGACGTGGGCCGGCCGAGGTGCGCCGTGACGACGACCTTGGCCCCTGCCCCGGAGAGCTCGGAGAGCGTGGGCACGGACGCGCGGATGCGCCCGTCGTCGGTGATCGTCTCGCCGTCGAGGGGGACGTTGAGGTCCGAGCGGACCAACACGGTTCGCCCGGCCACCCCCTCGTCGACCAGGTCGGAGACGGTCTTCACAGCTTCGACGCCACCAGCGCGGTGATGTCGGCGAGGCGGTTCGAGTAGCCCCACTCGTTGTCGTACCAGCCGACGACCTTGACCTGGTTGCCGATGACCTTGGTCAGACCGGCGTCGAAGATCGTGGAGTGCGGGTCGGTGACGATGTCGCTCGACACGATCGGGTCCTCGGTGTACTTGAGGATGCCCTGGAGCGGGCCGCTCTCGGCGGCCGCCTTGTACGCGGCGTTGATCTCCTCGGCCGTGGCCTCCTTGCGCACCTCGACCGTGAGGTCGGTGGCCGAGCCCGTGGGGATCGGCACGCGCAGCGCGTACCCGTCGAGCTTGCCCTTGAGGTGCGGCAGGACCAGCGAGATCGCCTTCGCGGCACCGGTCGACGTGGGCACGATGTTGATCGCGGCGGCGCGGGCGCGGCGGAGGTCGGAGTGCGGACCGTCCTGCAGGTTCTGGTCCTGCGTGTACGCGTGGATCGTGGTCATCAGACCCTTCTCGATCCCGAGCAGGTCGTCGAGCACCTTGGCCAGCGGCGCGAGGCAGTTCGTGGTGCAGGACGCGTTCGAGATGATCGACTGCGACCCGTCGTACTCCGCGTCGTTCACGCCCTTGACGATGGTGAGGTCCTCACCGCTCGCCGGCGCCGAGATGACGACCTTCTTCGCGCCCGCCTCGAGGTGCTTGGAGGCGCCCTCGCGCTTGGTGAAGAAGCCCGTGGACTCGACCACGACGTCGACGCCGAGGTCCTTCCAGGGCAGCTCGGCGGGGTCGCGGTAGGACAGCGCCTTGATCGACTTGCCGTCGACCACGATCTCGTCGTCCCCCTTCAGCTCCACCGAGTACGGCAGGCGGCCGAGGATCGAGTCGTACTTGAGCAGGTGCGCGAGCGTCGCGTTGCTGGTGAGGTCGTTGACCGCGACGATCTCGATGTCGGTGGTGCCGGCGGTGCGCTGGGCGTCCACCGCCCGCCAGAAGTTGCGGCCGATGCGGCCGAAGCCGTTGACGCCTACCCGGACGGTCACACGTACCTCCACTGGTCGTTGCTTTCGAACGCGGCCAACCCTATAGGCAGGGCAGGCCCAGTGCGCGTGACCTGCGCTTCACGCCTCTTCGAGCATCTCCGGGGTGACCGCCGACTCCGTGTCGGGGATCCCCAGGTCGGCGGCACGCTTGTCCGCCATGTGCAGCAGGCGCCGGATCCGGCCCGCGACCGCGTCCTTCGTCATGGGCGGCTCGGCGAGCTGGCCGAGCTCCTCGAGCGACGCCTGGGTGTGCTCGGCGCGCA
>NZ_JACBXB010000142.1 GCF_013870575.1 Pseudonocardia pini | reverse complement strand
GATCGCCCGGTCCTCGGCGAAGCTCGCCTCGTGGTCCCGGACCTTCTCCGCCCCGGGCCAGGCCCGTGCGCCAGGGGCCTGGTCCGACCCCAGGCCTGGCGCCGCTCCGCGACGAATGACGTAGCTGACGCACGACGGAAGCGGCCGGGGGAGCCGTCATCGGCGGCATTCCGTGAGGGCGCGGCATCTCTAGCGTCGGGTGTGGTGCGCGGTGTCGGCATCATGAGGTCGTCGCCCGCGCGGACGAGCGGACACGAGGGCGCTGACAGGCGCACGAGGAGGACACATGCTCGACGGCAGGGTTGCCGTGGTCACCGGATCGGGCCGCGGCCTGGGCCGGTCTTACGCCCGGGCGCTCGCCGCGGCGGGCGCGTCCGTGGTGGTCAACGACCTCGACGGGGACGTCGCCGAGGAGACCGCGAAGTCGATCGTCGACGCGGGTGGGTCGGCGGTCGCCGAAGTCGGCGCCGTCGGCGGTGCGGAGATGGCGCAGGCACTGGTCGACAGGGCCGTCAGCGAGTTCGGCAGGCTCGACGTCATGGTCACCAACGCTGGTGCGCTGCGGGACAAGACGCTGAAGAACACCACGGACGAGGACTTCGACCTCGTGGTGAACAGCCACCTGCGGGGCACGTTCACCTGCGGTCGCGCCGCGGCTGCGCGGTTCCGTGAGCAGGGCGAAGGCGGCAGGCTGATCCTGGTCGGGTCTCCGGCCGGGCAGCGGGCGAGCTTCGGCCAGACGGCGTACTCGGCCTCCAAGGGTGCGATCGTGGCGATGATGCGCACCTGGGCGGCCGAGCACGCCAAGATCGGCGTGACGGTGAACGCCATCGTGCCGACCGCCCTGACCCGCATGGTCGCCACGATCCCCGGCCTCGGCGAGCTCGTCGACGCCGTCGACCGGGGCGAGCCGATTCCGGAGAGCGTCCGCCGCCGTGGCCTCGGCTCCCCGGACGACGTCGCGCCCGTGATCGTCTACCTCGCGTCCGGGGCGTCGGCCGAGGTCACCGGGCAGGCCATCGCCGCCGGCGGCGACCGGATCGCCCTGTGGACCCACCCCAGCGAGGTCGCCGAACAGTTCCACGTGGGCGGCTGGACACCCGACGCGGTCGCCGAGGCTTTCGCGGGCCCGCTCAAGGGCGAGCTGCCCGAGTACCTGCCCGCCCCGCTCGACCTCGGAGGGAACTGACATGCCCAGGACCGCCCACGGCGTCGACGGCGTCCGTGCCCTCCCGCTCGGTGAGGAACTCGGCCAGAGCGACCTGTACGAGATCACCCAGGAGGCCGTCGACAAGTTCGCCGACGCCACCGGGGACCACCAGTGGATCCACGTGGATCCTGAACGGGCGAAGGACGGCCCCTTCGGCGGCACGATCGCCCACGGCTACCTCACCCTGTCCCTGGTGCCGCGGCTGCTGCCGGAGATCCTCGAGATCACCGGCTTCAGTCTGGTCGTGAACTACGGCTGCGAGAAGGTCCGCTTCCCGTCCCCGGTCCCGGTCGGCAGCAAGGTCCGGGCGACCGCGGTGCTCGACGAGGTGACCGAGGTGAAGGGCGGCCTGCAGCTGGCCATCACCATGACGATCAGCGTCGAGGGCGCCGCCAAACCCGCCTGTGTGGTCACCTTCCTGACCCGCCAGCTGATCTGAACCCAGCAGGTCGGAACGCACTCTCCCCGGCGCCGCCGGTCTTCGGACCGGCGGCGCCGTCGTCTTCAGGAACCCCAGCGGAGCTCCGGTCGGCGCCATGGATTCACGTTCGACCGAGGATGTGACCGAGCCGGACGGCGTTGGGGCGAGGGCCTCGACCTCGCCCTCGAACTCGGCCGCCGTCCTGCCGCCCGTGGACGGTCCCGCCACGCCGATCGTCTCCTCGCTTCCTCTCCCAGGGCCCGCCGCGCGTCCGCGACCGCGACGGACCCGACGTCAGGACGATCTGACGACGAGGTGACTCACGAATGACCGGACCCGTCCGGAGGCATGTCCCACCGCGTCTACGTCATTCGTCGTGAACCTGCGCGAGAGGCCTCCGAAACAGGTGCTCGGGCTCGAAAACGTCCCGGTCGCGTGCCAGTCTTACC
Organism: Pseudonocardia pini; assembly: GCF_013870575.1. Lineage (GTDB taxonomy): Bacteria > Actinomycetota > Actinomycetes > Mycobacteriales > Pseudonocardiaceae > Pseudonocardia > Pseudonocardia pini. Next base: position 7,233 of record NZ_JACBXB010000142.1, on the reverse strand, counting down.
GCCTCATGGAGGAGCAGAGGGCGGCGCGGCCCCGCGGCAACCTGCCGACGGCCACCAGCAGCTTCGTGGGTCGTCACGGCGAGCTCGCCGAGGTCAAGCGACGCATGGAGGCCTCACGGCTGCTCACACTCGCCGGGCCGGGCGGGGTCGGCAAGACCCGGCTGGCGATCCAGGCGGCCGCGTTGGCCCGGCGTGCCTTCCCCGATGGTGTGTGGATGGTCGACCTCGCTCCGCTGGAGGACCCGAGCCGGCTGGCCGACACCGTGGCGGCGGCGCTGCAGGTCACCGACCAGTCGAGCAGGCGGGCGAAGCGGCAGCTCGTCGACCACCTCCGGGACAGGTCCCTGCTGATCGTCCTGGACAACTGCGAGCACGTGATCGACGCGTGCGCGCAGCTCGTCGACCAGCTGACGCACGAGGTGGCGGGCATCCGGGTCCTGGCGACGAGTCGCCAGCCGCTCGGGATCTCCGGCGAACAGGTCATGCCCGTGACCCCGCTGCCGGTGCCCGACCCGGAGGGGCCGCTGCACACCGACGACATGAAGCGCTACGAGTCGGTCGCGCTGCTGCTCGACCGTGCCACGGCGGTGCAGCCGTCGTTCGAGCTCTCGGCGTCGAACGCCCAAGCCGTCGCCCGGCTGTGCTCCCGGCTCGACGGCCTGCCCCTGGCCATCGAGCTCGCCGCGACGCGTCTGCGCAGTCTGTCTGTCGAGCAGATCGTCGGGCGCCTCGACGACCGTTTCCGCCTGTTGTCGCGGGGGAGCCGGTCCGCCCTGAGCCGCCAGCAGACCCTGCGCGCGCTGATCGACTGGAGCTTCGACCTGTGCTCGGAGCAGGAGCAGCTGCTCTGGGCTCGTCTCTCGATCTTCCCCGGGACGTTCGACCTCGACGCGGTCGAGGGAATCTGCACGGACGAGGACATCGACGACGTGTCCGTCCTGGACCTGCTCGACGACCTGGTGGCGAAGTCCGTGGTGGCCGTCCATCCCGGCGACGGAAGGGCTCGCTACCGACTGCTCGAGACCATCCGTCAGTACGGACGCGAGATGCTCGTCGCGAGGGGTGAGGACGAGGTGCTGCGGTGTCGGCACCGCGACTTCTACCTGAACATCGCCGAACGCGCGGCCGACGCCTGGTGTGGCCCGGAGCAGGCCGAGATCCTGAGCAGGCTGCGCGCCGAGCACGACAACCTGGGCGCTGCTCTCGACTGGTCGGTGGCCACCCGCGGCGAGGAGGATATGGCGCTGCGCCTCGCCGTGGCCTTGAGGTATCACTGGCTGCTCGGGGGGTTTCTCGCCACCGGGCGGCGGCGGATGGACCAGGCACTCGTCGCAGCGCCGGGGCGGTCGGTGCTACGTGGACACGCCCTCTGGGTCACCGCGTGGATCGCCCACGTGCAGGGCGACCGCGATGTCGCCGACGCGCGCACCGAGGAGTGCGCGGAGATCGCCGAGGCCGCCCAGGACCCCCATCTCCGGGGGTACGCCGAGCTGCTCAGGGGGACGGGCACGTTGTTCAGTGGTGACCCGCACGGCGCCGTACCTCGTTTCGAGGCGGGGATCGCCGCCGTCTTCGCCGCGAGCGACACCGCCGCGGAACTGTGGGGCCTGTTCCAGCTCAGCGTCGCGCTCTCCCACGACGGGCAGAGCGGACGGGCCCGCGAGGCGTGCGAGCGGGCGATCACCACCGCGGCGGCGGCGGGGGAGACCTGGGCCCGCTCGGAGGCGTTGTGGGCGTTGGCCTTCGACCACTGGCTAGTCGGCGATCCCGACCGCGTCGCGACCGACCTCACCCTCGAAGGGTTGACCTTGACCCCCGCAGGCAACCAGGTGAGCACGGTGCTGGGCGTCGAGCTCCTGGCGTGGATCGCGGCGTCCCAGGGCCGAGCGGACGACGCGGCCCGCAGGCTGGGTGCGGCCGAGGCGATCTGGCAGGCGTTCGGCGCGAACGTGGACGGCTTCGGGCCCGTCTTCACCCGGCACTCAGCGGAGTGCCGGGAGATCGTCGCCGTGGCCCTCCCGGCGTCCGAGCTGCGCGACCTGTTGGCTGAGGGCAGGCGCTACTCGGACACCTTCGGCACCGCCCCGGCTCACGAGCCCGTGACCGATTCGGCACAGACGGCCCCGGGCGGGACCGCGGCCGACGTCCTCACCCCGCGCGAGTACGACGTCGCCAAGCTGATCGCGAAGGGCCTCACCAACCGCGCGATCGCCGACGAGCTCGTACTGTCCCGCCGGACCGTCGACGGTCACACGGAGCGCCTCTACGCCAAGATCGAGGTGTCGAACCGTGCGCAGGTCGCGACCTGGATGGCCCAGCACGATCGGCCGTGACACCCGCACGGGCTCCCAACGCATGGGGTGACGGAGTGGGGTAGTTCACCCCTAGAGACCGGTTGGCCCCCGCTGCGAACGTCCCCTGTGACGCGTACCACGAGCGTAGGGACAACGATGACCTCTGTTGCGAACGCCGAGCCCACTGCGGCCGACGGCATCGGGCGGGCCGGCGTGAAGGTCGAGCCCGGCCGCCTCTTCATCGGCGGCGAGTGGGTGGACTCGGGCGGCGACCGCCGCAGCGTGTACGACCCGGCGACCGGCGCCGAGATCACCACGGTCGCCGAGGCGACCACCGCGGACGTCGAGCAGGCGGTCGGGGCCGCCCGGGCCGCACACGACTCCGGCGTCTGGGCCGGGCTCCCCGCCCGGGAGCGCGGCCGGGTGCTGATCCGTGCGGCCGGTCTGATCCGCGAGCGCAGCGAGGAGTTCGCTCGCGTGGAATCTCTCGACACCGGAAAGCCGATCATGTTCAGCCGGATGATCGACGTCTCCACCGCGGCGGAGATGGTGGAGTACTACGGCACTCTTGCGGGCTCGATCGAGGGCTCCGTGCGCTCGACCGGCGCCCCGATGATGGCGTACACCCGGCGCGAGGCGCTGGGCGTCGTCGCGGCGATCACGCCGTTCAACTTCCCGTTGGTGCTGTCGGTCTCCAAGATCGCCCCGGCGTTGGCCGCCGGGAACGCGGTGGTGCACAAGCCGTCCGAGGAGACCCCGCTCACGGCCTTGCTGATGGCAGACGTACTCCGGGAGGCGGGAGTGCCCGCGGGCGTCTTCACCGTCCTCACCGGTGGGGGCGAGGCCGGGCAGGCGCTGGCGAACGACGAGCGGATCGACAAGGTCGCCTTCACCGGCTCGACCGCGGTCGGCCGCACGATCGCGGCCCGAGCGGGGGAGAACCTGCAGCACGTCACGGTCGAGCTCGGCGGCAAGTCGGCGAACCTGATCTTCGCCGACGCCGACATCGAGGCCGCGGTGAACACCGCGATCAACGGGTTCGTCTACAACACCGGCCAGTTCTGCATGGCGGGGAGCCGGCTGCTCGTGGAGCGGCCCGTCTACGAACAGGTCGTCGAGGCGATCGCGGCGGCCTCGGCGTACGTGCCCGTCGGCGACCCCTTCGACGAGGGGACCGTGATCGGCCCGATGACCGGGCCACGGCACCTGGAGAAGGTGCGGTCCTTCCTGCGTCGGGCGAAGGCGGACGGGGTCCGTGTCCTGGGCCCCGGCGCGGACGGCGCGGAGGAGTCCGCCGGTGGCTGGTTCGCCCGCCCGACCGTGCTCGCCGACGTCGCCCAGGACTCCCCCTTCGTTCAGGAGGAGATCTTCGGACCGGTGCTGACGGTGCAGCCGTTCGACACCGAGGAGGAGGCGGTCCGCCTGGCCAACGACACCCCGTACGGCCTGGCAGCCGGCCTGCAGACCGGCGACGTGAAGCGTGCCCACCGGGTCGCCGCGGCGCTGCAGGCCGGGCTGGTCTGGGTGAACGGGTGGGGCGTTCTCGACGTCGCCATGCCGATCGGCGGCTACAAGGCCTCCGGCTACGGCCGTGAGTGTGGGCCCGAGGGCCTCGACGAGTACCTGCAGACCAAGTCCGTCCTGATCGGACTGTGACGACGGGAGTCCAGTAGTGCACATCGACATCGACCGCGGACGCTGCGAGGGCTACGGGGTCTGTGTCCAGTCCGCTCCGGATCTCTTCGACCTAGACGACGAGGGCGACCCCGTGATCCTCCGGGCGGACGTGGACGGAGACCTGACCGATGCGGCTGCGCTCGCCGAGCGCTCCTGCCCGATGCAGGCCGTCCAGACCACCTGAGCTCCAGCACCCGACCCGGCAGTGCCCTGCCGGACGCGAGACCCGAAAGGATCGACGTTGACCACCACCGAGGCATCGCGTTCCACCTATTCGACCGACCTCGACCTGTTCTCCGACGAGGTCCTGCTCGACCCGTTCCCGCACTACCGCCACCTGCGCGACCTGGCGCCGGTCGTCTACCTCAGCAAGTACGACCTCTTCGGTCTGTTCCGCTACGACCAGGTTCGCACCGCGCTGAACGACTGGGAGACCTTCAGCTCCGCCCAGGGCGTCGCGCTGAACCCCATCGCCAACGAGGCGTGGAAGGACTCCATCCTCTGCATGGACCCGCCGCGCCACCGCACGATCCGCAAGGTCTTCGACGATGCCCTGCGGCCCAAGTTCGTCCGGAAGGTCGCGGGAGACCTGGACGTGCAGGCCCACGAGATCGTCGACGAGCTGCTCGCCCAGGGCGAGTTCGACGGCGTGACGGACTTCGCCCACCGGCTGCCGGTCAACGTCGTCATGGACCTCGTCGGCTTCCCGCGGGACGAGAACCGCAAGAAGATCCTCGGCTGGGCCGAGGGCAGCTTCAACTTCGCCGGGCCCTTGGGTGACCGCCAGACCGCGTCGCTCCCCGGTGCGCAGGCACAGCTCGAGTACCTGATCAACAACGCCTCGGTCGACAAGCTGCTCCCGGACAGCTTCGGTCGCGTGGTGTACGGCGCGGCGGAGAAGGGTGAGATCACCCAGGAGGAAGCCGTCACGATGATGATCGGCTACGCCAACGCCGGTCTCGACACCACGATCAACGCCGTCGCCGCCACGCTGTGGCTCCTGGCGGTCAACCCGGACCAGTGGCAGGCCGTCCGGGACGACCACAAGCTGGTGCCGAGCGCGTTCCTCGAAGGCATCCGGATGGAGTCACCCGCCCAGTTCTTCTCGCGGGTCACCACGCGGGACGTCGAGATCGAGGGCATCACCATCCCCGAGGGCTCGCGGGTCCTGCACTCCTACGGCTCGGCGAACCGCGACGAGCGGCACTACCCGGACCCGGACCGCTTCGACGCCGCGCGCAACCCGGTGGACACGATGGCGTTCGACAACGGGGTGCACACCTGCCCCGGCCGGACGTTGGCCTCGATGGAGGGCCACGCGCTGTTCAAGGCGCTCGCCGAGAAGGTGTCGTCGATCGAGCTGGTCGAGGCGCCCACCTGGATCCCCAACAGCATCACGCGCGGCCCCTCGACCTACCGGGTCCGCATCTCCTGACCGACCCCGGTCCCGGCCGGCCCCGACCCCGCCCCGGTCGGGGCCGGCCACCCCTCCGATCCGCCCCCGCCCGAGACAGGACACGCCCATGCCCACCCAGACCACCGCCGCCGTCGTCGAGTCGCCGGGTGCTCCCTTCACACTCGAGCAGGTCGAGCTCGACGACCTGCGCCCCAACGAGGTCCTGGTCAAGATGGTCGCCGCCGGTCTGTGCCACACCGACCTGAGCGTGCACGCCGGCTACATCCCGTTCGCGCTGCCCGGAGTGCTCGGCCACGAGGGCGCAGGCATCGTGGAGGCCGTGGGCTCCGCGGTCACCCGGGTTGTCCCCGGCGACTCCGTCGCCCTGTCCTTCACCTCCTGCGGCAGCTGCCGACACTGTCGGTCCGGCCACCCTGCGTACTGCACGACCTGGGTGCCCGCGAACATGTTCAACGGGGGGGTCCGCGCGGACGGCAGCGCCACGGTCAGCCGCGGCGGCACCGCCCTCGGCGGCCGGTTCTTCGGGCAGTCCTCCTTCGCCGCGCACGCCGTCGCGGACGAGCGCAGCGTCGTGAAGGTGGACTCAGACCTGCCGCTGGAGCTTGTCGCGCCGCTGGGCTGCGGCGTGCAGACCGGCGCGGGCACCGTGCTGAACATCCTCAAGCCGCCCGCTGGCAGCACCCTCGCCGTGTTCGGCACCGGCGCGGTCGGCCTCTCGGCCATCGCCGCCGCGGCGCTCAACCCGCTCGCCGAGGTCATCGCCGTGGATCGCGTCGAGAGCAGGCTGTCCCTGGCCGCGGAGCTCGGCGCCACCCGCACTATCAACTCCGAGGACGAGGACGTCGCGAAGGTCCTGGCCGACGTCACCGGCGGCGCCGGACTCGACTACGCCATCGACACCACGGCGAACATGGGAGTCCTGCGTACCGCGGTGGAGGCGCTTGGCACCTTCGGCTCCGCTGCGGCGATCGGTGCTGCGCCGCTCGGCACCGAGATCGCCCTCGACTACACCGGTCTGCTCGTCGGCCGTTCGATCGTCGGGGTGACGGAGGGCGACTCCGACCCGGAGACGTTCATCCCGCTGCTGGCCACGCTCTACCGGCAGGGCCGGCTGCCGCTGGACAAGTTGGTGAAGACCTACCGGTTCAGCGAGATCAACCAGGCGGCGGCCGACGCCCGCGACGGCACGGCGATCAAGCCGGTGCTGCTGTTCGACCAGAGCTGACCCGTCCGCCCCACCGGGTGGGTCGCGCTCCCCGCGACCCACCCGGCCTCGTTGGAGTCCTCCATGACGAAGAAGTCACGCCTGTCCGCCGCGGACCCGCTCGTCGACCTGGTGTCGGCGGCGGGTACCGCCGCGCGCGAGCACGGATGGGACGCTGTGTCCCGCGCCGTGACCGACACCTTGACGGCCGCCCGCGAGGGCCGTCCCGCTCCCGCCCCGGCCGAGCTGGGGGGCGTGTTCGCCGCGGTGGCCGCCGTCGGCCGCAGCAGCTGGACGCCGATCATCGCGCCGCTGGTCACAGCCCTGGTCGCCGGGGTCAAACAGCCCGTGGCGGACAAGCGCGGCTGGGCGGACGACCCGCTCGGACGGTCGCTGGAGATCCCGATCGCCGAGCACCCGGTCGGGCCCCTCTCGCGGGCCCGGCAGCGGAGACTGCTCGCGGTCCTGGGCAGCGCCCAGATCGCCGGGCTCGCCGCCGTCGTGACCAAGGCGCCGCCCGCGAAGCAGGCCTTCGGCGTCGGGATGATGGCCCCGGGCGGCGGCTTCCTGTACACCCGCGATCCGGCGCTGTTCGCGGCGTCCCTCGTGGCGTTCGCGTTCAGCCTGTTGCTGTGGTTCGG
>NZ_JACBXB010000141.1 GCF_013870575.1 Pseudonocardia pini | reverse complement strand
GGCACCGCGCTGCGACTCTGGGTGCTCGCCGGGGGCAGGCCCGACGACCGCGGCGGCTACCTCCTACCGCTCGACGGCGCCGCCCCCGCCACGCACGACCCCCTGATCGCCGCCACCACGCGCCTCGGCCTGCCGCCCGCTCGCGTGACCCTCCCGCCCTGCCCCCGGTGCCGTACGGCCGCCGCGGAGGCCGCGGAGGCGCCCGTCCCCACCGAGCCGCCGGGCCACCCCGCCGTCGTCGACCTCACCGGCGACCCCACGGACCCCGATCTCGGTCCCACTCCCCTCCCGACCTGCCGCGCCCACCACCTCGCCCTCGCGCCGGTCGGGGAATGCCGGGCGACCGGACCGGCGTTGCGCATCACAGGAGCCAGGCGGCTGCAACGTCTGGTCGAGCTCGTCGGCCCCCCTCCGGCGGAGGTCGACCCGGCCGGATGGCCGCGGTACTGGGGCCGGACCCGGGGTTGACCTCCGGGCTACGCTCGCCACTCGCTTTCCGTCACCATCGGACACACTCGGTGGTGTGAGGGATGCGACAGCGGTCGTCGATGTGCGACCGTGGCGGCACGGGACCGACGTAGAGCAATACTGTCGGCCCGGGGTCGAACGGGAATGGCAGAGTGACCGTAGGTAACGGCGGGCCCTGTCGTCCCGACCCGAGACACCCGGAGGTCGGTGGCGAGCCGGTACGAGACCGGCGGCGCGGCCGGAGGGATGGAGTAGGACCAACGTGGCAACCCGAACGACGAGCACCGAGACCGACGAGCCGGAGAAGAAGGCCGCCGGAACCTCGTCGCGCCGCACGAACAGCCGTGCCGCGGCCGGGGGTGGTCGTCGCAACGGGACCGGTACGGCGAGCGCGAACGGCGCCCGCGTGCGTCGGCTGGTGATCGTCGAGTCGCCGACCAAGGCGAAGAAGATCCAGCCCTACCTCGGCAGCGACTACGTGGTCGAGTCGAGCGTCGGGCACATCCGGGACCTGCCGCGCGGCGCCGCGGACGTGCCCGCCAAGTACAAGGGCGAGTCGTGGGCCCGCCTCGGTGTGGACGTCGACAACGAGTTCCATCCGCTGTACGTGGTCACGCCGGAGAAGCGCAGCAAGGTCTCCGAGCTCAAGGACCTGCTCAAGGACGCCGACGAGCTCCTCCTCGCGACGGACCCCGACCGCGAGGGCGAGGCCATCGCCTGGCACCTGCTGGACACCCTGCGGCCCACGATCCCGGTGCGTCGGATGGTCTTCCACGAGATCACCGAGTCCGCGATCCGCGCCGCCGCGGAGAACACCCGCGAGCTCGACCAGGACCTGGTCGACGCGCAGGAGACCCGCCGCATCCTGGACCGGCTCTACGGCTACGAGGTCTCCCCCGTGCTGTGGAAGAAGGTCATGCCGAAGCTCTCGGCGGGCCGCGTCCAGTCGGTCGCCACGCGGCTGATCGTGCAGCGCGAGCGTGAGCGCATGGCGTTCGTGTCCGCCGGCTACTGGGACATCGCCGCGACCATGGATGCGGGCGCCGACGCGACCCCGCGCCAGTTCGGCTCGCGCCTGGTCTCCGTCGACGGCAACCGGGTCGCCACCGGCCGGGACTTCGGCGCCGACGGCAAGCTCAAGAACGCCGACGTGACCGTCCTCGACGAGGCGAGCGCCCGACGGCTGTCGGAGAGCCTCGAAGGCCGTGACCTCACCGTCGCCTCGGTCGACTCGAAGCCGTACACGCGCAAGCCCTACCCGCCGTTCATGACGTCGACGCTGCAGCAGGAGGCGGGCCGCAAGCTGCGGTTCTCCTCGGAGCGCACGATGCGCGGCGCCCAGCGGCTGTACGAGAACGGCTACATCACCTACATGCGAACGGACTCGACCACGCTGTCGGAGTCCGCGATCCAGGCCGCCCGCGCGCAGGCCCGTGAGCTGTACGGGGACTCCTACGTCCCGTCGTCGCCGCGGCAGTACACGCGCAAGGTGAAGAACGCGCAGGAGGCCCACGAGGCCATCCGGCCCGCGGGCGACACCTTCCGCACCCCGGGCGAGATCGCCCGCGAGGTCGACGGGGACGACTTCCGCCTCTACGAGCTGATCTGGCAGCGGACCGTCGCCTCCCAGATGGCCGACGCGCGCGGCACCACCGTGTCGATCCGGATCAACGGGACCGCGGCGACCGGCGAGGACGTCACGTTCGCGACCTCCGGCCGCACGATCACCTTCCCCGGCTTCCTGCGCGCCTACGTCGAGACGGTCGAGGAGGGCTCCGGCGGCCAGGCCGACGACGCGGAGTCCCGGCTGCCGAACCTGACCGAGGGCCAGGCGCTCACCGCGGCCGAGCTCACGCCGGAGGGCCACTCGACCAACCCGCCCGCGCGCTACAGCGAGCCGAGCCTGGTCAAGCAGCTCGAGGAGCTGGGGATCGGACGGCCGTCGACGTACGCGTCGATCATCAAGACGATCCAGGACCGCGGGTACGTCTGGAAGAAGGGCTCCGCCCTCGTCCCCTCGTGGGTGGCGTTCTCGGTGGTCGGGCTGCTGGAGCACCACTTCGGCAGGCTCGTCGACTACGACTTCACCGCCGCGATGGAGGACGAGCTCGACGCCATCTCGTCGGGCAACCTCACCCGCATCGCGTGGCTGAACGGCTTCTACTTCGGAGACGGCGCGAGCGCCGAGGGCTCGGTGGCGAAGGCGGGCGGGCTGAAGAAGCTCGTCGGGGTGAACCTCGAGGAGATCGACGCCCGCACGATCAACTCGATCCCGCTGTTCACCGACTCGCAGGGCCGCGAGGCCGTGGTGCGCGTCGGGCGGTACGGGCCGTACATGGAGCGCCCGACCGACGAGGTCGACGCCGAGGGGAAGCCCAAGACCCAGCGCGCCAACCTGCCCGAGGACCTGCCGCCGGACGAGCTCACCGAGGAGATCGCCGAGCAGCTGTTCTCGGTCCCGCAGGAGGGCCGCACGCTGGGCACGGACCCGGTGACCGGGCACGAGATCGTCGCCAAGGACGGCCGCTACGGCCCCTTCGTGACCGAGCTCCTCGGCGACGACGCGCCGAAGAAGGCCAAGCCGCGCACCGGGTCCTTGTTCAAGGACATGGCCCTCGACACGGTCACCCTGGACGACGCCCTCAAGCTGCTCAGCCTGCCCCGCCTGGTCGGCACCGACCCGGAGTCCGGGGACGAGATCACCGCGCAGAACGGCCGCTACGGCCCGTACCTGAAGAAGGGCACCGACTCGCGGTCGCTGACCAGCGAGGAGCAGCTCTTCACGGTCACGCTCGACGAGGCGCTGGAGATCTACAAGCAGCCCAAGCAGCGCGGTCGCCGTACCGCCGCGGCCACCCCGCCGCTGCGCGAGCTCGGCAAGGACTCCGCCACCGACAAGCCGATGGTGATCAAGGACGGTCGCTTCGGCCCGTACGTCACGGACGGCGAGACCAACGCCTCGCTGCGCAAGGGCGACTCCGTCGAGGAGATCACCGACGAGCGCGCGAGCGAGCTGCTGGCCGAGCGCCGCGCCAAGGCCCCGGTGAAGAAGAAGGCCCCCGCCCGTAAGCCTGCCGCGAAGAAGAAGCCCGCAGCGAAGAAGGCCCCGGCCAAGTAACCCCCGCCCGAACGGCACTCTCGCTCATACCTAGTGAGCGAGAGTGCCGTTCGTGCATCCGGGGTGAGATCAGCCGGCGTCGCCGTGTCAATCCGCAATTGATGAGATGTGCCGATCCGTGCACGCACGGTAGCGTTCAGCGCCTCTGAGGGGGTGTGCCGTGGGGGATCGGTACTCGAACACTGCCAGGGACTCCGCGCAGGTGGCCGCCCAGTTCGGGCGGGTGGACGGCAACGTCGCGGTGAACTACGGCAGTCCACCGACGACGTCGGACTTGGAGCGACTCGGGGAGCAGCTGGCCCGGCTCCGGCAGCTCGTCGGGCGCGCCCTCGCCGAGGGTGACCTCGACGCCGGCACCGTCGCCGGGGCCGCGAGCAACCTCCAGGAGGCCGAGAAGGCGCTCGCCGAACGAGCACCCGACCGGCCGTCGTGGCGGACACGGTTCGTCAGTGCGCTCACCCTCCTGAAGGACTCGGCGGCGGGTGCGACCGGGCTGGCGACGGAGGTCGAGGAGATGATCGATCTCGTCGGGAGGCTCACGTGAGCGACGGCGAGGACACCGCAGGCGAGGCGGCGGGCGGGTCCGCAGATGCGGGCGCGTCCAACTCTGCGGGCGGATCGGCGCAGGTCGGCGCCCAGTTCGGGGTCGTGCACGGCGACGTGCACGTGTCGTACACCGCCCAGGACGGATCAGCCGAGGAGCTGCTCCGGGTGGGGATCAACCACCTCCAGGCGGGCACCCTCGACGCCGCTCGGCAGCTGATCGGCGAGGCGCGGGCCCGCGGACTGCGCACGCCGGAGGCCTTGTTCCACCACGCGCTGGCGCTGCTCAGCGGCCGGACGATCCGTGACCTGCGAGAGACCGAGTTCGGGGTCCTCGAGCAGATCTTCGCCGACGCTCGGCGAACGCGGACCGGACTCCACGGCGACGGACTCACGTTGGTGGGCGCGTTGCTCTCCTTCGTGGTCGCGGTGGACCGCGGAGAGTCCGTGCCCGACCAGATCCGCCGGGACCTGCGCGCCAGCTGCGCGGATCCCGCCCTCGGTGACCTGCGGGAGAAGCTCGACCGCCATCTCGACGTCCTCCTGGCGACCCTCGTCGAGCGGACGCCCGCCGAGGAACGGGCGGAGATCGACCGGGAGCGGTTCGCCCACGACAGGCTCGACCGGGCCCGGAAGTTCTTCCGCCCGAATCCGGCGCACCCCCGGCTCCCGGACATCGAGGAGCCCCACCGCGCGGGCACCACAGCCGTGCTCGTCGCCTCGGGCATCACCACCGGTTCGATCACCGGGCTCCTGGTGCTGACGGTGATCGGGCCGCTCGGATGGCAGGCGATCGGCCTCTTCGCCCTGGCCCTGGGCTGTGGGGTGTTCGTGCTCCACGGCCTGGCGGCCATCGCGTCCGGGCTGCGGTGGCGACGGGCGGTCCGGACGAGGCTCGGGGTGAACCGCCGGGCGATCCGCGAGGAGGACGCCGAGCGGGAGGAACTCGACGCGTGGGCGGACCGCGTCGAGGAGGATCGGGAGGCGGGCAGAGCGGAACGCGCAGACGGCAGGCTCGACGCCCGTCACCGGCTCGAACGCGCGCGTCGTCGGCAGGAGCACTTCCGGATCGCGGTCGCGAACATCTACGAGGAGGCGTTCGAGGCCGAGCAGCCCGAAGCGCGTGACGAGGCGCGTCGCTGGCGTCGGGACACCCGGGGGCTCCGGACGTCGCTCGCGACCGAGACCACGCACACTTATCTCTTCACTCATGGCCGTCATCCGGAGGGTCTCTACTCACTGATCCGACACCATGCGATCCGGACGCGGCGCCAGTGGGAGTCGGGTGAGCTGAAGACCCGCGCCGACCGCCATCTCCCCGGTCCGCTCTTCGTCCTGGTGACGATCGGCGCGATCGTCGGGCTCGTCGCCTCGACGACGGCGCTCGGCCGCCTCGTTCTCGGCGTGGAGCAGACCGCGTCGCTCGTCCTCGGGGCCTCCCTCGCGGGGGCCCTCGTCCTCGCCTCGGGGATGCGGCTGCTGGCCGACGTCCGAGTGCGCCGCTGGATCCGCGCCGAGGTCGAGGAGGAGTACGGCGGGGAGTACGCCGCCTACGAGGCCGACCGCCGGTTGCTCGCCGACCGCCCGACCGACGTCGAGGTCGGCGAGTGGCTGGGCCACGACACGCGGCTGATCCTCCGCCAGGCCCTCGACGAGTGTCGCCTGCAGGCCCGGGACCTGATCCGCCATCTCGTGATCACCGAACGGGCCTCGTGGTGCTGGCGGGCCCGCACCGAGGGCGGCCCGCCGCGATACTCGGCCTACCGCGTGACGATCTTCCTGCTGACGGCGGGCGGTGTGCGCCAGTACGAGTCCGACCTTGACTTCCTCAGTGGGGCCCTGGGCGACCACGTCCGGACCGGCTTCCAGTACGGCAAGGTCGCCGCCGCCACCGTGACCGACGACGGCTCCAGCGCCTCGGGGCAGCGCCGCTGGAAGTACCTGCTGGAGGACCGCCGGGACGCCACGCCCGAAGAGCTACGCGACTCGGGTGTGCACGGCGAGCACCGGTTCCAGATCACGCTGGTCAGCGGACACTCCGTGGAGATCGCGGTCGAGGACTTCAACCACTGGGTGGACGAGGGCGAGGACCTCCGCGAGCTGATCGCCCAGGCACGGGCCGCCGCGGGCATCGACGCCGCCGTCCAGGTGATGGAGGCCATCGCGACGGAGGGCGAGGAGTGGGCCCGCCACGAACAGCGGCGCTACCTGCGCAGGCTCGGGACCCCGGACCGTCTCGTCGAGCCTGTGGTCCTCGAGGCCGAGCCCCCGCTCTTCGCCCTGCAGACCGCTGACGACCCGGGTCGGGACTGAGTCAGAGCAATGACTTCACCACTGCGGAGAGGCGCTTGCCGTCCGCGCGGCCCTGCGCGGCCGCGGTGGCCTTCTTCATGACCTGACCCATCTGGCGGGGGCCCGGGGCCGAGCCGGTCTCCGTCTCGACCTCGGCCACGGCCTGTCTCGCGATGGTCTCCAGCTCGTCGTCGGAGAGCTGTCGGGGGAGGTAGCGGGCGAGGATCTCGCCCTCGGCACGCTCCCGCGCGGCCAGCTCGTCCCGACCGGCCGCGGCGAAGGCCTCGGCGGACTCGGCGCGCTTCTTCGCCTCCTTGGCGATCACCTTCAGCACCTCGTCGTCGGACAGGTCGCGGTGCTCGGTCCCGGCGACCTCGACGGTGCCGATCGCGGTCAGGGTCAGCCGCAGGGTGGCCTTGACCAGCTCGTCCCGGGCCTTCATCGCCGCGGTCAGGTCGCTCCGCAGCTGCTCCTTCAAGGTGCTCACAGCGCTGCACGCTAGCCCACCCGTACCCTGAGCCCCGTGCACAAGCTCGCTCGCCTCGCCCTCGGGACCGTGACGACCGGGGTGGCGGGCGTCGCCTACGCCGCAGGGTACGAGCGGCGCCGGTGGACGTTGCGCGAGGCCGCGTTGCCCGTGTTGCCCGCCGACAGCAGGCCGCTGCGGATCCTGCACGTCTCCGACCTGCACCTGATGCCGGACCAGGAGAGCAAGAAGCGCTGGGTGGCCGAGCTCGCGGCGCTGGAGCCGGACCTGGTGGTCAACACCGGGGACAACCTCGCGCACCCCAAGGCCGTGCCGGGGGTGCTGGCGGCGCTGAACCCGCTGCTGACCAAGCCGGGTCTGTTCGTGTTCGGCAGCAACGACTACTTCGGCCCCACCCCCAAGAACCCCGCCCGCTACCTGCGCCGCTCGCAGCGGCGCATCCACGGCGCGCCGCTGCCGTGGCGGGACCTGCGGGCCGGGTTCGTGGAGCACGGCTGGCAGGACGCCACCCACCAGCGGCTGTTCCTGGAGGTCGACGGGCGGCGGGTCGGCGTCGTCGGCGTCGACGACCCGCACCTGTCGCTGGATCGCTACGACAGCGTCTCCGGGCCGATGACGGCGGACCTGCGCCTCGGGCTGACCCACTCGCCGGAGCCGCGCGTGCTCGACGGGATGGCGGCCGACGGCGTCGACCTCGTCCTGGCCGGGCACACGCACGGCGGCCAGCTGCGGCTGCCGGGGTACGGCGCGATCGTCACCAACTGCGGGATCGACCGGTCGCGCGCCCGCGGGGCCTCCCGCTGGGGGGCCCACACCTGGCTGCACGTCTCGGCCGGGATGGGCACCTCGCCGTACGCCCCGGTCCGCTTCGCCTGCCCGCCCGAAGCCAGCCTGCTCACCCTGGTCCCCCGACCGGCGGGACCGGCCGCGGAGAGGGCAACCCCCGCGCAGACCGCGGAGACCGTCAGGTAGAGTTCTCCACGGCTCGCAGGAACGCGGCGGGCCTTCGGGGTGTGGCGCAGCTTGGTAGCGCGCTTCGTTCGGGACGAAGAGGTCGCAGGTTCAAATCCTGTCACCCCGACAACAAAGGCCCAGGTCACATGACCTGGGCCTTCGTCGTTGCAGAGCCTCGTCGACGCCGGCGACCTACCGACCAGCTGCCGGCGGGACCTTCGATCGCGCCCGGATCCGGCGGACCGCTCCGATCGACACGTCCGCCGCCACGAACAGGACCAGGGTCACGCCGAAGGTCGGGAGGTACCAGGCGAGGGCCGCGGCGACCACCAGCGCCACGACGGTCCACGGCCAGGGCGTCGCGCGGAGCGCGGCCTGGGGCGCGGGCGGGAGCTGCCCGCGGTAGGGGCTGCGCTTCCACCACATCAGGTAGCCCCCCACGAGCAGCACGATCGTGCCGATGGCGAAGAGCGCCAGCAGGACCTGGTTCGCCAGGCCGAAGAGGGTGCCCGTGTGCAGCGAGGTCCCGAGGACCCGGACCTGCGCGAGGAAGGGGTAGTCGGACCACCTCAGGTGCTCGGTGACCGCCGCGCTGTAGGGGTCCACCGCGATCGTGTCGCGCCGAATCGGGAGCCCGGGCGCCGTCTGGGCCACGGTGAAGACCTCCCCCGGCGCGGTCGGGACGTCCACCTGCAGCGCGCCGTCCAGACCGTGGCTCCTGGCCACCTCCAGAACCGTGTCGACGCCGACCGGGTTCGGTCCGGGCGGGACGTCCACCGGCGCCGCACGCAGCCGGGGCGCCCGCCACGCGAACAGCCCCGAGCCTGCGAACCGGCTCATCATCAGGCCGGTCACCGCCATCACGACCAGCCCGCCCGCCAGCCACAGCCCCAAGGGTCCGTGCACCGACTTCAGCCGCGCCTGCGGGTTCTTGCCCCGCACCTTCGGCACCAGCACCTCCGCGGCCGAACGCGGCTTGCGCCCCTGCTTGACCAGCCACAGGACGAGCCCGCCGAGCGCGATCACGGGCAGCCAGCTCGCCGCCGTCTCGGAGTAGAGCCTGCCGAACTCGCCCAGGTGCAGGTTCGAGTGGAACTCCCGCAACCAGACGTTCGCGGGCAGCCTGCCGCCGATCGTCGTCAGCTCGCCGTCGACGTAGTTCGTGTACGGGTCGACGTAGACCGTGCGGGCCGTGCCCGGCTCCTGGCCGGGGGTCGACAGGTTGACCTGCGTGGTGCGGTCGGCGGCCTGCGGCGGGACGACCGAGCGCAGCTCGGCCTCGGGGTGCCGGGCCATCGCCGTGGCGATCTGCTCCGCGACCGGGCGCGGCACCTCCCCGACCTCACCGACGTAGAGCTGTTTCGCGTAGAGGTCGTCGTGGATCTGCGGGCTGAAGACGTACGCCAGCCCGGTCAGGCAGAGCAGGAGCAGCAGCGGCGCCACCAGGATCGCCGCCAGGAAGTGCACCCGACGGGCGAGCGGCCGGAGCGCGGTGCCGGGCGGGCCACCCTCGTCGCGACGGT
>NZ_JACBXB010000140.1 GCF_013870575.1 Pseudonocardia pini | reverse complement strand
GTCAGGAGGGCTCGGCGCGGGGCGGACACGGCGGACAGCGTCGCACGGCTACTCTGGTTCTCGAGGGCGACACGGCGAGGAGTCTTGTGGTGCAACCGGGTGGTCAGCCGGACATGGCGATGATCCTGCAGCAGGCGCAGAAGATGCAGGAACAGCTCATGACGGCCCAGCAGGAGCTCGCCGAGGCGGAGGTCACGGGGCAGGCCGGGAACGGGCTGGTCCGCGTCACGCAGACCGCGGCGGGGGAGGTGCGCAGCGTCCAGATCGATCCGAAGGTCGTCGACCCGGAGGACGTCGAGATGCTGCAGGACCTGCTCGTCGGCGCGATCCAGGACGCGGCGCGCGCCGCGCAGGAGCTGCAGGCCGAGAAGATGGGTCCGCTCACCGGTGGCCTCGGCGACCTGGGCGGCGGATTCGGTCTGCCCGGCGCCTGAGGTGTTCGAAGGACCGGTCCAGGACCTGATCGACGAGCTCGGCCGCCTCCCCGGCGTCGGGCCGAAGAGCGCGCAGCGCATCGCCTTCCACCTGCTCGCGGCCGACGCGGCGGACGTCACGCGGCTGCAGGAGGTCCTCCAGCAGGTCAAGGAGGGCGTGCAGTTCTGCGAGGTCTGCGGCAACGTGTCCGAGCACGAGCGCTGCCGATACTGCGCCGACGCGCGCCGGGACCCCACGATCGTCTGCGTGGTCGAGGAGCCGAAGGACGTCCTCGCCGTGGAGCGCACGCGCGAGTTCAAGGGCCGCTACCACGTGCTCGGCGGCGCCCTGGATCCCTTGGGCGGCATCGGTCCCGACGGGCTGCGCATCCGTGAGCTGCTCGCCCGCCTCGGCGGCACCGGCCCGGCGAGCGACGAGACCGACATCGGCGAGGTCATCATCGCCACGGACCCGAACACCGAGGGCGAGGCCACGGCCACCTATCTGGTGCGGCTGCTCAGGGACTTCCCGGGCCTGTCCGTGACGCGCCTGGCGTCCGGCCTGCCCATGGGCGGCGACCTGGAGTTCGCGGACGAGATGACCCTCGGCCGGGCCCTCGCAGGCCGCCGCGTCCTGAGCTGACTCAGGGCTCAGGCGGGGCCGAGTGCAGCTCGGCCCTCGCGTGCAGCAGCGCGCACGACGGGCACCCGGCGACGGATGCGGCCGAGGTGATCTCGTGCTCCCGGAGCCACAGGTCCCACTCCACACCGCGGAGCCGGTCCCGCTCCCGGTCGGCCTTCTCGCGGGCGATCGCGACGCCCACGGACACCGACAGGACACTCAGGGCCACGAGCAGGACGGCCACGAGGACGGCGTACATGGTCTCTCCCTCCCGGTAGGGCCGGTGGGGGCGTGCCCACCCCGCCTGGGGTGGGTGCTGCGCAGGAACCCCCCGGCACTGCGCAGTCAGTCGCTGTCGTCGTCGCTCCAGGAGTCGTGGTACCCGCCGCCGTGGCGGACCTCCCAGGTGCGACGCCGCTCAGCGGCGACCCTCCGCCAGGCGCGGGACTGTGCGGCGTCCATGACGCCGACGACCACGCCGATGACGGCCAACACGCCCAGCCCGACCAGGACGAGGACGAGAACGCTCATGGGGACCACCTCCCGGAACGGCGACGGGCGACCTTGCTGGACGGGTGTCCGGCAGGGTGAACAGCGCGAATCTGCTTCATCGAGAACTCACCTTCACTGGGTTCCTCTCCGGCGGTCTGCCGGGAGCTGAGGGGTCCGACGACTCCGGACCGGGAGAGTGGTGCGACACGCCGGGGCGGGCGGGGGCGGCTGCCGTTCGTGCTGGTCACGGGCGCCCTCCTGTCCCTGGGACCCCGGGTCAAGGTGAGGCGAACCACTGGGGTCCAGCTACCTGTAGAGTGCCGCACGACAAGCCACCATGCAATTGCATAGACCGCTATCACCTTCTCGGAGCAACGGTTCCGGCACGTTCGGTGAGGGAGTCATGGCACCTCAGCAGGGACCGGCGGGGCCGCGTCGGCGGCTCGGCGCCGAGCTGCGCAGGCTGCGGCTCAAGGCGGACATGACGCTCGACGAGGTGGCCGAGCTGATGACCTGCAGCACCAGCAAGATCTCCCGCCTGGAGACGGGCAAGGGCATCCCGAAGATGCCGGACGTCAACGAGCTCATCCGGATCTACGGCGTCTCCGCGGACGCGGAGCGGGACATGCTGCACCGCCTGGTCCGCGAGGGCCGGACGCACGGTTGGTGGGAGCCCTTCGTGGAAGGGGTCCAGCCGGAGAAGTTCGTGATGGACGCCCCGGCGCGCTATCCCTCCCTCGAAGCGGAGGCGACCTCCGTCTCGTCCTTCGATCTCGCGTTCTTGCACGGTCTCCTGCAGACGCGCGACTATGCCCGGGCCGTCCTCGCCGCCCTCCTGCCCCATCACGGTCGGCGGGCGATCGAGAAGCTCGTCGAGCTCCGGATGGAGCGACAGCGTGCGCTCGACCGGCCGGATCCGATGCACCTCCAGGTCGTGCTCGACGAGGGCATCCTGGTCCGCGAGGCAGGCGGTCGGGCCGTCATGCGTCGACAGCTCGAGGTCCTCGCCGAGCAGGCCGCGAGGCCGAACGTCGACCTGCGGGTGCTGCCCTTCTCCGCGGGGCTCGACCGGGCTCACCTGGGAGAGTTCGTCCTCCTGGGGTTCGCTGACCCGAGTGTGTCCGATGTGGTCTACGTTGAGGGCCCTTCGGGCGAGTCGTACCTGGACGCACCCGCAGACGTTGAGCTGTACGAGCACGTGTTCGGAGAGGTGGCGGAGCGGGCGCTGGACCCCGCCGCCTCGCTGGACCGGATCGAGCAGCACCTGAGCTCCCCCGAGAGGACACGATCGTGATCGAGTACCGCACGAGCAGCTTCTGCAGCGCCGGGAGCTGTGTCGCCGTCGGACGGACGGCGGAGGGCGGCTATGCGGTGATCGACACCAAGGACGAGGCGCCCCGCCCCCTGCACTTCACCTCGGACGAGTGGGCGGCCTTCGTCGCCGGTGTGAAGAACGGCGAGTTCGACCCCGCCTGAGGTCGCGCTCGGTGGCGGGAGGCCGCACGGCCGAGTGAGGTCCCTCGGGGTGGGTGGTGCGGTTGTTACGTACTGCTCACGCATTTGAGGTGGGTTTGAGGTAGCTGTGCCCCAACTGTGACGTCAGGGGCTACCCGTGGGTAATTGCCTTGACTAGCGTCTCCCACCATCTGAAACCCCGACGACCTCGAGGTGTCTCCTCAATGCCCACCACACGACGTCTGCTCGCCGGCATCGCCGCCGGCGTGCTCACCGTCTCGCTCGCCGCATGTGCGTCCTCCGACCGGGGAACCGGCGACGCGGCGGCGGCGACCGGCGGAACCATGGTCTTCGGCGCCGCGGGCGCACCGAAGAACTTCGACCCGATCTTCAATGACGACGGCGAGAGCTTCCGCCCGATCCGGCAGATGTACGACACGCTGATCACCTACAAGCCGGGCACGACCGAGCTCTCCCCCGGTCTGGCCACCGCCTGGGAGTCCTCTCCGGACGGCAAGCAGTGGACCTTCACGATCCGCGAGGGCGTGACCTTCTCCGACGGCACCGCGCTCGACGCGGCCGCGGTGTGCGCGAACTTCGACCGCTGGGGCACGATGTCCAGCGAGGCCGCGCAGAGCAACATGATCTACTACGCGGACGTCTTCGAGGGCTTCAAGGGCGCGGGCGGCATCTACGACAGCTGCCAGGCCAACGGCAACCAGGCCGTCCTCTCGCTCACCAAGTACAAGGGCGCCTTCCCCGCCGCGTTCGGCCTCACCGCCTTCTCGATCTCGAGCCCGGCCGCGCTGCAGCAGTTCGACGCGAACAACGTCACGCAGTCCGGTGACTCGTTCTCCTACCCGGCCTACGCCACGGACCACCCCACGGGCACCGGCGCGTTCAAGTTCGAGTCCTACGACCGGACGGCGAACACGATCACCCTGGTCCGCAACGACCAGTACTGGGGTGAGAAGGCGAAGCTGGACAAGCTCGTCTTCCGCGTGATCCCGGACGAGAACGCGCGCAAGCAGGAGCTGACCGCCGGCACCATCGACGGCTACGACCTGCCCAGCCCGGCGGACTACGCGTCGCTGAAGAGCGCGGGCCAGCAGGTGTTGATCCGGGACCCGTTCAACGTGCTCTACATGGGCATCAACACCAAGAACAACCCTGCGCTGCAGGACATCCGGGTGCGCCAGGCGCTGGCCTACGCCATCGACCGCCAGGCGCTGGTGCAGACCAAGCTACCCGAGGGCGCCGAGGTGGCGACCCAGTTCATGCCGCAGACCGTCGAGGGCTACGCGGGCGACGTGCAGCAGTACGCCTTCGACCCGGACAAGGCGAAGCAGCTGCTCGCCGAGGCCGGCGCGTCGAACCTGACGCTGAACTTCTACTACCCGACCGAGGTCTCGCGGCCGTACATGCCGAACCCGACCGACATCTTCCAGCTGATCGCGGAGAACCTGCGCCAGGTGGGGATCACGGTCAACCCGGTGCCGCGGCCGTGGAACGGCGGCTTCAAGGACGACGTCCAGACCGCGGGCAAGCAGGACCTCCACCTGCTCGGCTGGACCGGCGACTACAACGACGCCGGCAACTTCATCGGGACCTTCTTCGGGCGTGAGAAGGCGGAGTTCGGCCCCGAGGACCCGGCGATGTACTCGGAGATCACCGCGGCCGACGCCGTGGTGGACCCGGCGGGCAAGAAGGCGGCCTACGAGCAGGCCAACCGCGACCTGATGGCCAAGTACCTGCCCGCCGTGCCGATCAGCAGCAGCCCGCCTGCGATCGTCGTCGGGCCCGGTATCCAGGGCCTGGTCCCGAGCCCCCTGACCGACGAGCGCTTCAACACCGTCAGCAAGACCCAGAGCTGACGCTACCCACGGGCCGACGGCGCACACCCGCGCCGTCGGCCCGTGGCGTGGAAGGACTCCCACCATGCTGCGCTTCATCGTGCGGCGGTTGATCCAGGTCGTCCCCACCCTCCTGCTGCTCTCGGTCCTGATCTTCGCCTGGCTGCGCTCGCTGCCCGGCGGACCGGCCGCGGCGTTGTTGGGGGACAAGGCGACCCCGGAGAAGATCGCCGAGCTCAACACCGTGCTGGGGCTCGACCAGCCCATTCCGGTGCAGTACGTCAAGTTCCTGGGCCGCGCCCTCACCGGCGACTTCGGCAACTCGCTGATCACCGGGCAGCCGGTGACGGCCGAGATCGCCCGTGCGCTGCCCGCCACCATCGAACTCTCGATCGCCGCGCTGCTCATCGCCGTGGTGCTCGGGATCCCGCTGGGCTACGTGGCGGCGCGGTACCGCGGCCGCCCGCTGGACACCGCGACCGTGATCGGGACGCTCGTCGGCGTCGCCGTGCCGGTGTTCTTCCTCGGCTACCTGCTCAAGCAGTGGTTCGCGGTCGACCTCGGGTGGTTCCCGCCGTCGGGGCGTCAGGCGGTGGACATCGACGCCACCCACGTGACCGGTTTCGCCATCCTCGACGGCCTCGTGACCAGGGAGTTCGACGCCTCCTGGGACGCGATCGTGCACCTGGTCCTGCCCGCCATCGCGCTCGCCACGATCCCCCTCGCGGTGATCGTGCGGATCACCCGGGCCTCCGTGCTCGACGTCATGGGGTCCGACTTCGTGCGCACGGCCAACTCGAAGGGCCTCGCGCCGAGCACGGTCCGCGAGCGGCACGTGCTGCGCAACGCCCTGCTCCCCGTGTCGACGACGATCGGCCTGCAGACCGGCCTGCTCCTCGCGGGAGCCGTGCTCACCGAGAAGGTCTTCGTCTGGGGTGGGCTCGGCACGCTGCTGGCGGATGCGATCACCCGCCGCGACTACCCGCGGCTGCAGGCGGTCGTGCTGCTCGGCGCCCTGGTCTACGTGCTGGTCAACCTGCTCGTCGACCTCTCCTACGCGCTGATCGACCCGAGGGTGAGGGTGCGATGACCAGCGTCCTGGCCCGGCGCCGGAACAGGATCGACGACCTCGGCGGCCGCTCCCTGTCCGCCGATGCGCTGATCCGGTTGCGCCGCAACCCCGTCGCGATCGTCGGGGCGGTGATCATCGGGTTGTTCGTGCTGGTGTCGATCTTCGCTCCGTTGATCGCCCCGCACGACGCCGCGGCCGTCTTCCCCGAGCTGCAGCGGAACCTGCGGCCGGACTCGATCCCCGGTGCGCAGCCCGGCTTCCCGCTCGGCTCCGACCAGAACGGCCGGGACTTCTTCTCCCGGCTGATCCTGGCCTCTCGGCAGACGTTGATCGTCGGGGTGCTCGCCACGCTGATCGGGCTGGTGCTGGGCGTGGTGATCGGGGCGCTCGCGGGCGCGTTCGGTGGCTGGGTGGACACGGTGCTCATGCGCGTCACGGACGTGCTGCTGTCCATCCCGTCGCTGCTGCTCGCGATCTCGATCGCCGCGCTCGCCGCCCAGCCCAGCCAGACCACGGTGATCATCGCGGTCGCGCTGGTCAACGTGCCGATCTTCGCGCGGCTGCTGCGCGGGTCGATGCTCGCGCAGCGGGAGTCCGACCACGTGCTCGCGGCGACCTCGCTCGGGGTCAAGCGGAGCGCGATCGTGATCCGGCACATGCTGCCCAACGCCATGGGCCCGGTGATCGTGCAGGCCACGCTGACCCTGGCCACGTCCATCCTGGACGCCGCCGCACTGTCCTTCCTCGGGCTGGGCGACGGCGACCCGGCCCGCGCCGAATGGGGGCTCATGCTCGCCAACGCCCAGGCCTACCTCGACGTCCGGCCCGCCCTGGCGTTCTACCCGGCGATCGCGATCATCCTCGTGGCGCTCGGGTTCACGCTGCTCGGCGAGGCCCTGCGCGAGGCGCTCGACCCGAAGGGACGGCGCTGATGAGGGCGCTGTTGGAGGTCGAGGACCTCACGGTCGCGTTCACCCGGCGCGGCGAACCGGACTCGGTCGCCGTCGACGGGGTGAGCTTCGACGTGCAGCCCGGCGAGATCGTCGGGTTGGTGGGGGAGTCCGGCTGTGGCAAGTCGGTGACCTCGCTGGCGATCATGCGACTGCTGCCGGAGCGGGGGAACCGGGTCACCGGGTCCGTCCGGATGGAGGGCGAGAGCCTGCTCGACCTGTCCGACGCGGGCATGCGCGAGCGCCGCGGTCGGGACCTGTCGATGATCTTCCAGGACCCGCTCTCGTCGCTCAACCCGGTCATCCCGGTGGGGCTGCAGGTCACGGAGGTGCTGACCCGGCACCGCGGGCTGAAGAAGGACGCAGCACGCCGGGAGGCCGCCGACCTGCTGGACCGGGTCGGCATCCCGGACCCGCGGCGGCGGCTCGACTCCTACCCGCACCAGCTCTCCGGCGGCATGCGGCAGCGCGCGCTGATCGCGATCGCGCTGGCCTGCACCCCGCGCCTGCTGATCGCGGACGAGCCGACCACCGCCCTGGACGTCACCATCCAGGCGCAGATCCTGGACCTGCTGAAACAGCTGGTCGCGGAGACGGGGACCGCGCTGGTGATGATCACGCACGACCTCGGCGTCGTCGCCGGGCTGTGCGACCGGGTCAACGTGCTCTACGGCGGCCGGATCGTGGAGCGGGCGGAGCGGCACGAGCTGTTCCGCGCGCCGCGCCACCCGTACACGCACGGGTTGCTGGGTTCGATCCCACGGCTCGACGGGCCGCCGGGCGAGGAGCTCACCGCGATCCGCGGCTCGGTCAACGACAACCTGCCGTGGACGGCGGCGTGCGCGTTCGCGCCGCGCTGCCCGCGTGCGCTGGAGGTGTGCACTGCCTCGACCCCCGAGGTCGAGGAGCACGACGGGCGGCTCCTGCGCTGCTTCAACCCGGTGGAGGGATCATGAGCCTGCTCGAGGTGGAGGACCTCGCCGTCCATTTCCCGATCACGCAAGGGGTGCTGGTCAGCCGGACCGTCGGGCACGTCTACGCGGTCGACGGCGTCTCGCTGACGATCGAGAAGGGCGAGACCTACGGCCTGGTCGGGGAGTCCGGCTGCGGCAAGTCGACGCTGGGCCGGGCGATCCTCAAGCTCACCGAGCCCACCCGCGGCGCCGTCCGGTTCGACGGGCGGGACATCGCGGGCCTTCGTGGGGAGGAGCTGCGCACGGCGCGGCGGCGCTTCCAGATGGTGTTCCAGGACCCGATGTCGTCGCTGGACCCGCGGCAGTCCGTGGAGTCGCTGCTGCAGGAGGGCATGAAGGCGCACGGCCTGACCGGCGGGCACGCGAGGCTGCAGGAGCTGGTCGACGCCGTCGGGTTGCCCAAGGGGTCGCTGCGCCGGTACCCGCACGAGTTCTCCGGCGGGCAGCGGCAGCGGATCGGGATCGCGCGGGCGCTGTCGGTGGAGCCGGACCTGATCGTGGCGGACGAGCCGGTCTCCGCGCTCGACGTGTCGGTGCAGGCCCAGGTGCTCAACCTGCTGTCCCGGCTGCAGCAGGAGCTGGGCCTGACCTACCTGGTCATCGCGCACGACCTGGCCGTGGTCCGGCACGTCAGCGACCGGGTGGGGGTGATGTACCTGGGCGGGATCGTGGAGGAGGCGCCCGCCGGGGACCTCTACGCGGACCCGCAGCACCCGTACACGAGGGCGCTGCTCTCGGCGGTGCCGGTCCCGGACCCCGAGGCCGAGGACCGACGGGAGCGGATCCTGCTGGCGGGCGACCTCCCCTCCCCGGCGGCGCCCCCGGCCGGGTGCCGGTTCCACACGCGGTGCCCGTGGAAGCAGCAGGACCGCTGTGCCGCGGAACGCCCGCAGCTGCGGCAGCTCGACGGCGCTCCGGCCGGGCACCGGGTGGCGTGCCACCACGCCGAGGCGATCCGCGACGGCCGCATCCAGCCGCACGCGGTGGAGGCCACGCTGACCGACGAGGCCGCCGACCTCCCCGTCGGCGCGCCGGAGCATGCGACCAGCGTCAACGAGATCCTCGGCCGCTGAGGTTCATGATCGGTGGTTGCGTGCTCTCAGTGCTGTGGGCACCGCGCTGAGAGCACGCAACTCACGATCATGCCGCGCTGAGAGCACGAAACGTGCGATCTTGAACAGCGCCGAACCTCACGCAGCGAGGGGGCAGGGCTCCTCGTGGTGCTCGGGTTCGGGCTCGCAGGTGCACTCCCGGACGTCGTCCCGGACGACCTTGCGCTTGGCCAGCAGGCCGATGACCAGCGCGGCGGGGACGGCGAGGGCGAAGCCGAACCACGGGTTGCCCGTCACCGTGGCGCCGACGTAGCCGAGGCCGAGGAACACCGTGGCCCAGATCATGGCCCCGACGGCGGACGCGACCACCACGCTGCGCAGCCGCATCCGGAGTGCACCACAGAGGATCGTGGCCGTGACCACGCCGAAGGGCACGAAGTACGACGGCACGATGACCATCGGCCCCGACGCCACGATCCGCGCCTCGATCCACCGCACCGCCCGCGCGCCCGCCGGGTGCGTCGCGAGCTGCTGCAGTCGCCGCGGACCGAGATCCGTGAGTTCG
>NZ_JACBXB010000013.1 GCF_013870575.1 Pseudonocardia pini | reverse complement strand
GCGAACGGAGCGTGGGGCTCCAGGCCCGGTCCACACCCGCCGTGCGCCACGTGCGCGACCTGGTGCAGGGCGGCCGGATCGGCGAGGTCCTGGGCGCCACCGTGATGGGCAGCGGCGGCCGCTGGGGCCCGACGGTCGACCGGGCGGGCCGCTACCTCCTCGACGCCGCCAACGGCGCCACCCTGCTCACCATCCCCTTCGGACACACGCTCGACGGCGTGAGCAGCGCGCTGGGCGAGCTCGACCGGATCACCGCGACCACGGCCACCCGACGCCACGAGGTCACCCTGGTCGAGACGGGCGAGCGGATCCCGATGACGGCCGAGGACCAGATCGCGGTGACCGGGGTGTTGGCGGGCGGCGCGGTGGCCTCCCTGCACTACCGCGGCGGGCAGTCCGCGGGCACCGGCTTCCGCTGGGAGATCCACGGAACGGAGGGCACCGTCGTCGTGCTCGGGGACAGCGGCCACCTCCAGTACGGCCGGGTCGAGGTCCTCCTCGCCGAGGGCGACGGACCCCTCGCGACCAGCGAGCCCCCGGCCGCCTACGCCCCGGCCGACGTCGAGTTCGGCGGGCCCGCCTACGCCGTCGCGCAGGCGTACCACGCCCTGGCCGAGGACCTCCGAGACGGCGGACACCGCGTACCCACCTTCACCGACGCCCTCCACCGGCACCGGACGTTGGACCGCATCCGCACCGCCGCCGGCGACTGACGACCGGCAGGTACAGCCAAGTGAGGAGCCACTGTGGACAGCATGCGACGGGTCATCACCGGCATCGACGACACCGGGAGGTCGATCGTCGTCAGCGACACCGAAGTGCGAGGAATCCGGCCCCCGGTGCTCGGCGGGGCCACCCTCATCGACCTGTTCGGTGAGGACGTGATCCCGACCGTCCCGAACGACGGGAGCCACGACGAGAAGCGCCGCTACTTCCCGGCGGCACCGGAGGGCTACCGTTTCACCGTCTTCAGCTACCCGCCCCAGGGCGAGATGACGGTGCCTGCAGACCTCGAGGCGGCTGTGGCCGAGAGCGCCCGCCTCGCCCCCGGCCTCGAGGACGCTGTCGCCAGCCCGGACGGCTGGCACTACACGGCGACCGTGGACCTCGAGTACGTCATCGAGGGCGAGTTCACCCTCTACCTCGACGAGGGCGAGAGCGTGACCCTGCACAAGGGAGACAGCATCGTGCACTGCGGGGAGAAGCACTCCTGGGTCAACACCGGCACCACGCAGGCCACCATGCTGCTGGTGTTCATCGGCGCACACCAGGAAGAGTCCCGCTTCGGGGACTACAAGATCCAGCGCTAGCACCGCGACGGCGCCGGCCCCGATGCCCGACGCCGCCCGGACTCAGCGCAGCGGCGCCAGGGGGTCCGGGATCGGCGCCAGACCCGCGGACACCATGCGCCCACCCTGGAAGGTGAGGACCTGGAAGGGCGTGGCCGGGAAGCGGGGGAATGCCCCGTCGGCCTGCGCGCCGAGCCCGGGCCGGGTCCCAGGTCCCGAGACCTTCCACCTGGAGCTCGGACGTGGCGTGCAGGGCCGTCGTCATCGACTCGGCAATGACGTCCCCCTGGATGCCCGCGGCCAGGTCCACGGCGGCGTGCACCGCGAGCCAGGCGTTGGGCCCGGCCGAGCGGCGCAGGGCGATGTCGTCCGGCGCGACGCCCGAGGCGTCCAGGTCCGCGGTGAAACGGGCGTCGTCGGCGGGCGAGCCGTAGGGACTGATCACCCAGATGCCGTCCGCAGGACCGATCGCCCGTGCCTCGGAGTCGCCGAACGAGAAGACCGAACCGGCCAGCTGAGCCTGCGACCCGAGGGCCTGCGAGGCCTTGTAGAGCCCCTGGAGACCCTGCGGGCCGAGGAGGACCATCGCGCTGTCCGCGCCGAGGTCCTTGATCTGCTGGGCGTAGGGGGCGTCGTCGATCCCCCCAGAAGGAGTACTCGACCGGCTTGCCGTTCACTCCCCCTGCGGCGTTGATCGCCGTGACGGCGGCCTTGGCGCCGGCGCCGACGTCCGGGTAGTTGGTCAGCCCCGTCCCCGCGGCCGCGATGGCCCTGATCGTGAGGGGGTCCGGTGCGGCGCCGCCCACTCCCACCACTCGCACCGGCAGGCACAGCCCGCGGTGGCCAGTACCACCGAGGCGAGGACGGCCGGGATCATCGTCGATCTCCGCATCGCTGCTCCCCTTCCGGTGGGCGTGGTCAGGACGAGCCTGCGGCCTCCCGCTCGCGCTTCCACTGCTCGCTCGCCGCCACCCGCGCCGCAGCGGTGGCCGACCGGTTGGAGTCGCTCTTGGACAGGACGTGCTCGTAGGAGGCGACCGCGGGGGCGAGCGTGCCGTCGAACCGCGGGATCACCTCCTCGGCGAACAGCTCGTAGCTGCGCAGGGTGTCCTGCCAGTTCGCGAAGTCGACGCCCTGGAACAGGTAGGTGCCGAAACCGCCCGAGCGGTCGAGCAGCCGCTGGATCTGCGCCGCCGCCATGTCCGGCGTGCCGATCGAGGCGCGCCCGGTCCCGTTGAGCACGTCGACGAGACCCTCGGTCGTCTCCGGGACATCGATCGCCGACGGCGAGATGTGCGAGAGGTACTCGTACTGCCACCGCAGTCCGTACCGGCACTGTTCGATCGCCGCGGTCTCGGACTCCGCCACGTGCATCGGGCCCATCAACCGCCAGTTCTCCCGGTCGATCGTGTGCCCGGTCCGGGCGGCCTCCTCGTTCATGATGTCCCAGTGCACCGGCAGCTGGTCGTTGCCCGTGGGATCGGTGGCGGCGAGCGAGAGCAGCCCGAGGCCGTGGCGGCCTGCCAGCTTCGGACCGGACGGCGAGACGGTGCCGACCACCGAGATGTCGAGCTGCCCGCGGAAGGGCCGGAGCTGCAGGACGGCGTCCTGCAGGGTCAGCCAGTCCGCCTTGTGGCTCACCGTCTCCCCGGCCAGCAGGCGGAGGATGATGTCCAGCGCCTCCTCCATCCGGGGTCGGAGCTGGGTCGCCTCGAGACCGAACATCGTGGCGTCGGTCGGCAGCTGCCCAGGACCCGCCCCGAACATGACCCGCCCCCGCGTCTGGTGCGTGAGCTGCACGATGCGGTCCGCCACCTGGAACGGATGGTGGTACGGGAGCGAGATGACCCCGGTGCCGAGCCGGATGCGCTGGGTCCGCTCCGCGGCGGCGGCGATCAGCAGCTCGGGCGAGGCGACCAGCTCCGCACCGCCGGAGTGGTGCTCGCCGAACCAGATCTCGTCGAACCCGAGCCGGTCGAGGTGCTCGGCCAGCTCGATGGTGCGCCGGATCGCCAACGTCGGGCTCAGCCCCACGACGTTCTGCGGGGGCACGAAGACACCGAACTTCAACGGGCGTTGCTGCGACATGATCGTCCTTTGCTACGGCTGGGCGGGTCGGTTGTAGCGCGGCACGCGTTTCTCGATCGCCGCCGCGACGCCCTCCCGGATGTCGTCCGAGTACTGCAGGGCCGCGACGGCCCAGTAGCCGGAGGTGATGGCGGTCTGCAGGTCCTGCCCCCAGCTCGCCCGCAGGGCCTGCTTCGTCGCCTCGACCGCGCGCCACGGGCGGGTCGCGATCCTCGCCGCCAGCGCGACCGCCTCGTCGATCAGCTGCTCGGGCTCGACGACGCGATTGACCAGCCCGATCTCGAGCGCGCGGGCGGCGTCGACGACGTCGCCGGTGAGGAACAGCTCGGCCGCCATGCCGGACCCGACGAGCCGGGGCAGGAAGTACGCCCCGCCGTTGCCCGGCGGGAGACCGAGCTTGACGTAGGTCTCGCCGAGCTTGGCCTTCGTGGAGGCGATGCGGATGTCGCAGGCCATCGCGAAGTCCAGCCCGCCCGCCGTGGCTCCCCCGTTGATCGCCGCGACGATGGGCAGCCTGCTCGCGGCCACCCGCTGCGTGACGGGGTACAGGACGCGGGCGTTGAACGGCTCGTGCGTGACGGGCTGGACGTCTCGCAGGTAGGCCTGCATGGCCTTGAGGTCCGCACCGGCACAGAACACCTTGCCCGCGCCCGTCAGCACGAGAGCTCGGATGTCGCGGTCGTTCTCCAGATCGTCGAACGCCGACTGCAGGTCGCTCACCAGCTCCGGCACCACGCCGTTGCCGAAGTCCGGGCGGTTCAGCGTGAGGACGGCGACGCCCTCCGCGGGGAACTCGTAGAACAAGGTGTCCAGGTCCACCCGCTTGCGGAAGGTGGGATCGGTCATCGCAGTGCCTCGAGCACGGTCGCCACGGTGACGGCGTAGCCGCCGCCCATCCATCCGCCGTTGTTCACGGCGAGGCCCAGTCTGGGTGTGCCGCCGACCTGACGGCTGCCCGCCCGGCCGCGGAGCTGGGTGGCGAGCTCGGCGATCTGGGCCAGCCCGGTCGCGCCCAGGGCGTGGCCGCGCGAGATGAGCCCACCGCTCGTGTTGACCGGCGTGCGACCGCCGAGTGCGGTGTCCCCGCGCCGGATGAGCAGGTGCTCCTCCCCGGGGGCGCACAGCCCGATCTCGCCGTACTGGATCAGCTCGGCGGGCGCGGCGGCGTCGTGCAGCTCGATCAGGCCCATCTCGTCGACCCCGACCCCGGCGATCTCGTACACGGCCCGGGTCGCCTCGGTGACCGGCGGATCGGCCCTCCCGCCGCGCATCGCGCAGCCGCGCACGGCCAACACCTCGGCATCGGCCAGCCGGGTCCGCGCGTACTCCGCGGAGCAGACGAGCGCGGCGGCCGCCCCGTCGCTGAGCGGTGAGCACATCGGCAGCGTCAGCGGCGGGACGATCACCCGGGCGTTGAGCACGTCCTCCACGGTCTGCGGGGTGGTGAACTGCGCGAGCGGGTTGAGCTCCGCGTGCCTGCGGTTCTTGACGGCGACGAGCGCGAAGTCCTCGACGTCGGCGCCGTTGCGCTCCAGGAACTGGCGGGCCTCGTCGGAGTAGAAGTCCATGAGGATGGACTTCGTCCAGTCCTCGTCCGGCCCCGCCTCGCCGATCTCGGTGATGTCCGTGGAGCCGCGGAGCGCCTTGAACGACCGGACCTTGTCCGGGCTGGTCAGCTGCTCGGCGCCGACCGCGAGCACGACCTCGGCGTGCCCCGCGGACACCGTCTCCACCGCCATCTGCAGGGCCGAACTGCCCGAGGCGCAGGCGTTCTCGACGTTGATCATCGGCAGGCCCGCCAGGTCACTGCGCCGGAACGCGACCTGCCCCTTGATCATGTCCTGTTGGGTCACGGTGGCCGCCACGGCGTTGCCGAAGTAGACCCGCTCGACGACGTCCGCCGTGACACCGGCGTCCTTCAACGCCTCGTCCGACGCCGCGGTCGCCAGCGCCCGCAGCCCGGTTCCGGGGGCACGCCGGAACGGGGTCATCCCGGTACCGGCGATCACGACGTCACGCATGGACACTCCACTCCTCCGCCGCCCCGAGCGACGAAAACAAACAGTTGTTTGACCGTAGCACTCCGCTCACCCGCACGACAACGCCCGGTGGCGCCCGCCTCAGCCGTGCAGGTGGCGGCTCAGGCCCCGCCGCCGCGGACCGTCTGAAGCGGGTCCGGGATCGGTGCGAGACCGGCGTCCTTCATGGCGGGCGAGTCGAAGGTGAGGGCGTGGTAGTCGGACTTCGGGAAACGGGCGAAGGTGCCCTGCTGGCCCGTGAGCTCGGCGGGGCTGAAGGTCACCAGGCCGTAGAGGTCCATGCCCGAGGTCCTCTGGAGAGCCGCTGTCATCGAGCCGCGGGTCACGTCACCGTCGACCGTCCCGGCGATCTGCATCGCCGCATGGGCCGAGAGCCAGGCGTTCAGACCGGCCAGCCTGCGCATGGCGGGGGTGTTCTCCGCGCCCGCGGCGTCGAGCTCCTCGTGGTACTTCGCGATCCCCGGCACCGACTTGTCGTCCGTGGACGGGAAGGGCGCGGCCACGAACATGCGGTTCGCCAGTGCGCCCACGCCCGCACCCTCGGACTGACCGAAGGTGAACGCCGTGCCGGACAGCCGCGCGGTCAGCCCGACGGCGTCCGCGGCCTTGACGAAGGCCTGGAAGCCCGCCGGGCCGAGGGCGACGGTGGCGGCCTCGGCGCCGGAGTCCTTGATCTGCTGGGCGTACGGGGCGTAGTCGGTGACGCCCTGGGCCGGGATCTTGATCATCGGCGCGACCTCGAGCCCGATGTTCCGTGCGACCTTCTCCGCGTACTCGCCCTGCCGGATCCCGATGGGCAGGTCGATCGAGGCGAACACGAACTTCTTCGCGCCGTCCGCCTGGTGGGCGTACGCGAGCGCCCCGTAGGCGCCGAAGTTGCCCGCGTGCAGGGGGAACGTGTCGGGGCTGGTGTAGTCGACCTCCGCACCCGCCGACACGTTGCCGATGTCGGGGATCTCGGCCTTCTCCAGGACCGGAAGGGTCTGGGTGCTGTAGACGTCGACCCGCCCGACGACGGCGTCGACGCCCTCCTGGTCCGCCTGCCGCGCACACGCCACGGCCTGGTTGACCTCGCCGCGGGTGTTGCAGAAGAAGAACTCGACCTGCTTGCCGTTCACCCCGCCCGCCTCGTTGACGGCGTCGACGGCCGCGCGGGCGCCCGCCTCGACGTCGGGGTAGTTGGTCAGGCTCGACCCGACGGCGGTGATCACGCCCAGCTTGAGGGTGTCACCGCCGCCACCGGCCGACTCGCCGCCGGCACACGCGGACGCCAGGAGGGCCGTCGCCGCCCCGACGACCGCCATCGCGCCGAGGCGCGTGCGTGACCCGAACATCATTGTTCCTCCACAGTGGATGGATTCGGTCCCCGACCCGTACAGCAGCCGACCGGCGGGCACCGGCGGACGGGTTCCGTCCGCCGAGGCCGGGCGGGTCCTACTCCGCGAACCGGTTCTTCGGGAACGCCAGCCCGAGGTTCTCCCGCATCGTGGTGCCGACGTAGTCCTCGCGGACGAGCCCGCGCTTGCGCAGGATCGGCACCACGTGCTCGCAGAAGTCCGAGACCCCCTCGGGGACGTCGGAGATCTGCAGGATGAAGCCGTCGCAGGCCTCGGTCTCGTACCACTCCTCGAACTCGTCGGCCGCGGCCTCCGCCGACTTCGGGTAGATGTTGGTGCCGTTGAACCCCTGCACCATCTGCCGCATGGTCAGCCCCTGGTCCCGGGCGCGGGTGAGCATGTACTCCTGGTGCGCGCGCGGCATCCCCCGGCCGACCTCGGGCAGCTCGATCTCGGGAACCGGTGCGTCCAGGTCGTAGTCCGACAGCTCGATGCCGAAGTACATCTCCGCGAAGTGCCGCGAGACGTCGTCGTCGAGGAGGTTCTGCATCTGCTCGTACTTCGCCTCGGCCTCCGCCTCGGTCCGCCCGATCACCGGGTTGATCGACGCGAGGACCTTGATGCTGTCGGGGTCGCGGCCTGCGGCCTCGGCGCCGTCCTTGATCTTCTTGTAGTACTCGCGGGCCCGCTCGACGCTCGAGTTGACCGAGAACAGCACCTCGCCGTTCTTCGCCGCGAACGCGATGCCGTCCGCGGAGGCCCCCGCCTGGCAGATCACCGGGTAGCCCTGTGGCGGCCGCTCCATGTTGAGCGGGCCCGCGACCGAGAAGTGCTCGCCCTTGTGGTCGAGCTTGTGGAACTTCGCCGCGTCGAAGAACTGACCGGCCTCCTTGTCCCGGAACACCGCGTCGTCTTCGAAGGTGTCCCAGAGCCCCTTGACGACGTCGAGGAACTCCTGCGCGCGTGCGTACCGCTCGGGCCGGGCCGGGATGTGGTCCAACCCGTAGTTCTGCGCCTGGTCGTCCGTGTAGCTCGTGACGACGTTCCAGCCGGCCCGGCCATGGGAGATGTGGTCCAAGCCGCCGATCATGCGGGCCAGGTTGAACGGCTCGGAGAACGTCGTCGAGGCGGTGGCCACCAGGCCGATCCGCTCGGTCACCGCGGCGAGCGCCGCGATGGTGGTGATCGTCTCCAGCCGGGCCCCGCGCGCGGTCTTGGCGAGGTACTCATGCGGCAGCGGCCAGGCGTCGAGCCGGTCGCCCAGGAAGATGATGTCGAGCTTCGCCTGCTCCGCCTCCTGCGCCATGCGCTTGTAGTTGTCGAAGCTCATCAGGTCCGCACCGGTGCTGTCCGGCAGCCGCCACGCACCGTGGTGGTGGCCACCGGGCCACAGGAACAGTGCCCAGACGGCGGGACCTTCTCGTCGTGCCATGTGTCCTACTCCGTTCTCGTCGTCGTCGCCGTCTGCTCGGCGCCGGAGGGTTCCGTCCCTGCGGCCGCGAGGTACGACGCCTCGATGTCCTTCACCCGACCCGCGAGGTCCGCCGCCGACCCGTTCAGGACCACTCGGCCCCGCTCGAGCACGAGCACGTGGTCGGCCACCCGCATCGCCCGGTCGACGTGCTGTTCCACCAGGACGACCGCGGTCCCGCGGTCCGCCGCCTCCCGCACCGCGGCCAGGAGTCGCTCGACGACCAGCGGGGCGAGCCCCAGGGAGAGCTCGTCGACCAGGAGCACCTTCGGGGAGCGGGCGAGCGCGCGGCCGAGGGTGACCATCTGCTGTTCGCCCCCGGAGAGGAGCCCGCAGCGCCTGCTCAGCAGGGGCTCGATCTCGGGGAAGAGCCGCACGACCGCCGCCACCTCGCACCGTCCGACGCGCAGGTTCTCCTCGACCGTCAGCTCCATGAAGACCGAGCGCTCCTCGGTCACGAAGGCGACGCCCGAGCGGGCCCTGCGGTGCAGGCCGGGCGGCGCGGTGGCACCGGCGAGTCGGACCGAGCCGCTCAGCGGGCTCAGCTCCCCCGCCAGGCCGAGGAGGGTGGTGGTCTTGCCCGCACCGTTCGGGCCGAGCAGCAGTGCCACCTCGCCACCGCGGACCGTCAGGTCGATCGCGTCGACGACCGGGCGGCCGCCATAGCCGACGCTCAGCCCCCGCGCCTCGAGCGCAGGCGCGGTGGACAGGGTGGACGGCGCGGTCTCCGTGCCCATGTCAGCGCTCCTCGCCCGTCGCGGTCGCGAGCAGGGGTCGAGGCGTCCGCGGAGCCGGCGCCGCGGGCTCCTCGTCCGCACCCAGGTAGGCGGCCACGACCTCGGGATCCGCCCGCACCTCCGCCGGTGTCCCGCGCGCGATCTGGTGGCCGAAGTTCAGCACCACGATCTCGTCGCACAGGCTCATCACGAACGACATGTCGTGTTCCACGACGAGCACCCCGAGACCCCACCCCTCCACGACCCGGCGCAGGGCCCGGGCGAGCTCCGCGGTCTCGGCGGAGTCGAGGCCCGCCGCGGGTTCGTCGAGCAGCAGCACCGAGGGTCCACTCGCCATCGCGCGGGCGATGGCGACCAGCCGGCGTCGTCCGTAGGGGAGCTCGGCGACGGTGAGGTCGAGGGCGTCGGCGAGGCCGAGCTCGTGCACGGCCGCGAGCGCCGCCGGGGTCAGCGGGTCGCGGCGTGGCGCCACCAGGTCGGTGACGTAGGTCGTCGTCCCCGCCGGGTCCGAGGCGACCGCGAGGTTCTCCCGGACGGTGCTGCTCTCGAACAGCTCCAGGGCCTGGAAGGACCGGCTCAGGCCCGCACGGGTCCGCCGGTGCACCGGCCAGGACGTCACGTCGTCGTCGGAGAGGGTGATGGCGCCCGTCGCGGGCTCCACGAAGCCGGTCACGGCGTCGATCAGGGTCGTCTTCCCCGCACCGTTCGGCCCGATCAGCCCGACGATGCGGCCCGGCTCCACCTGCAGCGTGGCCCCCGCGACGGCGGTGACGCCGCCGAAGCGGACGGTGACGTCCCTGACGTCGAGCGTGGCGGGCCGGATCTCCGGGCGGGAGCTCTCGGTGGGCGCGACCGGCTCGGTGTCGGCGCTGCGGCGCCGGCCGAACCGCGCCGCGAGCTTCTGGAACTGGTGCACCTGCGCGCCGGCGATGCCGTCGGGGTGCAGCAGCGCCAAGAGCACCACGACGAGACCCGCGATCGTGGACAGCCAGGCGGGCGAGGCGTCCGGGGCGAACTGGTGGATGAGCCAGGACCCGAACCCGCCGTTGACGAGGGTGCCCCCGAGCGGCGCACCGGCGAGGAACCCGATGCCGCCGATGAACCCGTACCCGACCGCGAGGATCGACTGGAACGGGTCGAACTCGCTGTAGAGGATCGTCGGGTTGCGGAAGGCCACGAGGATCCCGCCGATGCCGGCGATGACCGCGGCGAAACCGAAGGCGAACAGCTTGACCCGCAGGACGTCGATGCCGAGCGCGGCGGCCGCACGTTCGTTGGTGCGGACGGCGATCATCCGGCGACCGCTGCTCCCCCGCCGGACGTTCGCGACGACCACGGCGCACACGACGAAGGCCACCAGGATCAGCAGGGCCCAGCGACGCGGGTAGAAGATCGTGTCGAGGTCGATGCCGAAGAGCGTCTGGGCCCCGACGGGCGTCCCGTCGAACCCGCCGGTCAGTGCCCCGTTGGTGAAGACGAGGGCGGCGACCGTGGCCCCGAGCCCCAGTGTGACGATCGCCAGGTCGATGCCGCGGGTGCGCAGCGCAGGCAGGGCGAAGAGCAGTCCCACGACCAGGACCACCACGCAGGCCACGATCGACGCGACCAGGAACGGCAGGCCCGCGTCCGCGACCAGCCGACCGGCGACGAGGGCGGCGACCCCGCCGAGCGCGAACTGGGCCAGCGAGAGCTGGCCCGTGTACCCGAGCAGGGCGACGACGGACAGCAGGACGATCCCCCAGCTCAGCGTGACGCCGAGGGAGATGACCAGCGACTCCTCGAGCCCGACGGCGAGCGCCACCGCGGCGACCACGACGAGGGCCGCGACCCACACCCAACGGATCCGCCCGGTGCCGAGCGCGGGGAGCTTCTGTGCCGCCGAGGTGCGCGAGGGCACGCCCTGGCGACGCAGGACGAGGACGGCGAGGATGACGAGGAACGGCACCGCCTGCATGGCGCCCGGGACGAAGTCCACGTACCGCCCGACGAGCGACTGCAGGACCCCGATCAGCATCGCGCCCGCGAGGGTGAGCCAGAACGACGAGAGCCTGCCGATGAGCGCCGCGGCGAGCACGGGGATCACGAGCAGCGGCATCGCGTCGACGGTGACCCCGACGAGCGGGGCGATGAGGATGCCCGCCACCGCGGCGAACCCCCAGCCGATCCCCCAGGTGAGCCCGCCCAGCAGGTGCGGGGACCAGCCCAGGGTGGCGGCCGCGCGGGGGTTCTCCGCGTTGGCCCGCACCGCCAGGCCGATCGGGGTCCGGCGGGACACCGCCCACAGGACCGCGGTGAGCACGACCGCGATCACCAGCAGGAGCAGCTTGTCCAGGCCGACCTGGACGCCGCCGAGGGTCAGCAGCGTCGTCGGCAGGTCCGAGTCGAGGGTTCGCGGGAACGGTCCCCAGATCAGCAGCGCCACGCCTTGCAGCAGCATGAACAGCCCGAGGGTGCAGATCACGCGGGCGAGGGCGGAGGCTCGGCCGAGCGGGCGCATCACCAGGTGATAGGTCGCGACGCCGAGGCCGCCGCCGACCAGCACCGCCAGCAGAGCGGCCGGGACGAACCCCCACCCCCAGCCCACCCGGAACTGCCAGTAGAGGTAGGCCGCGAGCATCGCCACCGCGCCGTGGGCGAAGTTCACGACCCCCGACCCGCGGTAGATGAGCAGCAGGCCCTGCGCCAAGAGGGTGTAGGCGGTGCCGATGCCCAGGCCGAGGACCGCGAACTGCACGAACGTGCTCATCGCCGCCTGCCGTCCCGGTCGGTGGGGGTGCGGACGCTACCGAGCCGGTACACGAGACGGATCCACGACGAGGGGCCGCTGGTAGGAGACGTCGGTGTGGTCCCGGCTGGGCTGCGCACCGGAGCGCATGAGCTCGCGGGTCTGGTCATCGAGGTCCTTCACGACGGTCATGGCGGAGGCGTCGAGCGAGGTGGGGATCTCGTCGAGCGGAGCCCAGTCCCGCACGCAGACGCGGGTGGCGATGGCCCACCGGCCGTCTCTCTTCTCGAGGCGGTCCACGTACCGGCCGCCGCTCATCGCGAGCGGCGTCCCCTCGCGGTTCATGCCGACGAACATGTAGTAGGTCTCGGTGTGCGCGACGTCGCCGTCGAGGTCGACCGTGTAGTTGAAGACGCAGTGCTGGTGCGACAGGTGCGTCTTGGTGTGCATGGCGATCGCCCAGTCGGCGAAGTCCTCCGCACTGCCCACGAACACGCCGTGGTCGTCGACGGCGTCGGGGTGGTAGACGGACAGCAGCAGCTCGCGGTCGAGCCGGTCGATCGCTCGCGAGTAGGTCATCAGGCAGTCGTGGATCGCCTGACGGTCGCGGAGCTCGACGACCGCCCGCTCCAGCTCGTCCGGGGTCATGCACACCACCTCGTCGGGGTACTGCCGGCAGAACGGGCCTACCGAACAATGGTTTGTTTTATCCTGGGGGTGCGGCTCGACGACTGTCAAGGGTCGGCCCCGAACAATCAGTTGTTCAGTTGTTCTTGCCGCACTCCAGCGGGCCGCTCAGGGGCCGAGCCTACCGTCGAACCCGCCGTGATGGACCCCTTCGGTCACGGGTACCCGTTGCCGACGGCCGGACCCGCTGCTACCTTTGAACAAACAGTTGTTCGGAGGTGACACGGATGACCACCGACCCCACGTCGGACACGCCCACCGGTGCCGCGCGCAAGAGTGCCGCCGAGGAGGGGCACGCCCGCGTCGAGGCGGCCCTCGCGGCCCTGCGCCGAGGCGCGATGGTCCTCGTGGTCGACGACGAGGACCGCGAGAACGAGGGCGACCTCATCATGGCGGCCGAGTTCGCCACCGCCGAGGCCATGGGCTTCATGATCCGACACACGAGCGGCCTGCTCTGCGTGGCGGTCACCGAGGACCGGGCCGCGGAGCTGCACCTGCCGCTCATGGTCCCGCGAGGCGACGACCCCCGCGGCACCGCCTTCACGGTCTCCGTCGACCTCAAGGCCGGCACGACGACGGGGGTGTCCGGGCACGACCGGATGCTCACGGTGCGCGCGCTGGCGGACCCGGCCACCCGGCCCGAGCACCTCTCCCGCCCCGGGCACGTGTTCCCGCTGATCGCCCGACCGGGCGGAGTCCAGCGCCGGGCGGGTCATACCGAGAGCACGGTGGACCTCTGCAGGCTCGCCGGTCTCGAACCGGTGGGCGTCCTGGGCGAGGTCACCAACGACGACGGCACCATGGCCCGCAGGCCCGGCCTGCGGGACTTCGCCAGGGAGCACGACCTCGTCGCCCTGTCCGTGGGCGACATCGTTCGCTACCGGCGCGACCGCGAGTCCCTGGTCGAGCGGATGGCGACGGGTCGGGTCCCCTCGGACCACGGCGAGTTCACCGCGGTCTGCTACCGCTCCGTCGACGGCACCGAGCACGTCGCACTGGTGCTCGGCGACGTGCACCAGCGCGGCACCGGAGACCGGGACGACGCCGTGCTCGTCCGCGTCCACTCGGAGTGCCTGACCGGCGACGTGTTCGGTTCCCGCCGCTGCGACTGCGGCGAGCAGCTCGACGCCGCGATGGCCGCCATCGGCCGGGCCGGGCGAGGTGTCGTCGTCTACCTCCGGGGGCACGAGGGGCGCGGCATCGGACTCGGCCACAAGCTGCGGGCCTACACCCTGCAGGACGCGGGTCTCGACACCGTCGACGCCAACTTGGCCCAGGGGCTACCGGTCGACGGCCGGGACTACGGCATCGGCGCCCAGATCCTGGGCGACCTCGGCGTGGTCCGGATCAGCCTCATGACCAACAACCCGGCGAAGTACCGCGGGCTGACCGGACACGACGTCGAGATCGCCGACCGCGTCCCGCTGGTGGTGGAGCCGAACCCGGACAACCTCAGCTACCTGACCACCAAGCGAGCGCGGATGCACCACGCGCTCGGCGGGAGCGAGGTCTCGTGACGGGAATCGCCCCTCGTCGCGGCCACCGGCACGTCCGCGTACCAGCTTCGAGAAACAGTCGTTAGTTCCAACGGGCTCGGATCCTGCGGCAGACACCCCACTTTTGGGTCAGCCGCACGCCACAACCTCTTGACCCGACGAGACCCACCTCACTACGGTCAGCCAAACAACTGATTGTTCGGATCACCTCACCACGATGCAGTGGAAGGACACAGTGGACACCACGGGCAATGCTGAGCGCTTCGGCCGCGACATGTTCAACGACTTCGACATCGACGACCCGAAGTTCAACGACAACTTCTACGACGTCCTCGACGACATGGTCGCGAGGTGCCCCGTGGCGCACAGCACGGTGGGCACGGGCTACCACCTGATCAACAACTACGAGGACGTCCGCAAGGCCGGGCAGGACTGGCGGACCTTCTCCAGCGCCAAGGGCTTCCAGCCGAACCGCGGCGAGGGCATCCCCTACCTCTACCCGGAGGAGTCGGACCCGCCGTACCACACCAACTGGCGGCGTGCGCTGAACCCGTTCTTCGCGCCGGAGAACGTGAACGCCATGGAGGAGTCGATCCGCGCCGACGCGAACGACCTCATCGATGCGTTCATCGCGGACGGCAAGTGCGAGTTCGTGGGTCAGTTCGCCTCCGAGCTGCCCGGTCGGGCCTTCTTCAAGAACCTGATCGGCGTGCCGGTCGAGGACCTGCCCATGCTCCTGCAGGCGATGGACCGACACATCTACGGTCCCGTCGCGGAGCGGGGCGAGCAGCTCGGCATCGCGCTCGCCTACCTGGGCAACTACCTCAAGGAGCGCAGCGAGCAGCCGTCGACCGGCGACCTCATCGACACCATCGCGGCGGGCGTCGAGCGCGACGGCGAGACCTGCCCGTGGGAGGACCGGGTCAGCATCCTGACCGACCTCACGCTCGGCGGCATCGCCACCACCACCTTCGTCATGTCGGGCGCCATGCTGCACCTGGCCACGCACCCGGAGGACCGGCTCACCCTCGCCAAGGATCCCTCCAAGATCCCGAACGCCGTGGAGGAGTTCGTCCGCTACTTCCCGCCGGTGGTCGCGCTGGGACGCTCGGTGACCAAGGACGTGGAGCTCGGTGGCTACGAGTTCAAGAAGGACGACTTCGTCCTGCTGAACTACGCCTCCGCCTCCCGCGACCCGAAGGCGCTCGACGACCCGCAGCGGCTCGACATCAACCGCGACAAGATCCTGCACACGGCTTTCGGGGTCGGCCCCCACCGCTGCATCGGCTCGCACCTCGCGCGGCTCGAGCTCCGCGTCGTGCTCGAGGAACTGCTGCGGCGCATCCCGGACTTCTCGGTGGAGCCCGGCACCACCCAGGAGTACGAGACCGGCGTGCTGCGGACCATGAAGTCGCTGCACCTCGTGTTCGGCGACCAGGGGGACGCGAGCTGATGAAGATCGCCGTCGACCAGGAGCTGTGCTCCGGGCACGGCCGGTGCTACAGCCTCGCGCCAGGGGTGTTCAGCCCGGACGACGACGGGTTCTGTGCCGAGGCCGGCACCGAGTTCGTCGTCCCCGAGGAGCTCGTGAAGCAGGCGCAGCTCGGCGTCGGGAGCTGCCCCGAGGGCGCCATCCGTGAGATCGGGACCTGAGGAGAGAACAGATGGGTCAGTTGGACGGAAAGGTCGCCCTCATCACCGGGGCGGCCCGCGGACAGGGGCGGTCGCACGCGGTGCGGCTCGCCCAGGAGGGCGCGGACATCATCGCGCTCGACATCTGCGAGCAGGTGCCGTCGGTGTCCTACCCGATGTCGAACCTGGACGACCTGAAGGAGACGCAGCAGCAGGTCGAGGCACTCGACCGCCGCATCGTCACCGCTCAGGCGGACATCCGCGACCTCGTTCAGCTCACGTCGGCCGTCAAGGCAGGCGTGGCCGAGCTCGGCGGACTCGACATCGTGTCGGCGAACGCGGCGATCTGGTGCATCAATCCGGAGGCCCAGCCGACGGACCCGGCCGTGCGCGCCGCGATCTGGAAGGACACCATCGACACCAACCTCACCGGCGTGTGGCACACGCTGGAGGCGACGGTGCCGATCCTGGTGGAGCAGGGCCGTGGTGGATCGATCATCATCACCAGCTCGACGGCAGGCCTGAAGGGGTCGACGTACAACGACCTCTCGCTCACCGCGTACGTCGCCGCGAAGCACGGTCTCACCGGACTGATGCGCGGCTACGCCGTCGACCTGGCGAAACACTCCATCCGGGTCAACACGGTGCACCCCACCGGCGTCCACACGCCGATGCCGGAGAACGAGATCATGGCGGGCCGCATCGAGCGGGACCCGGATCTGCTGCGGGTCATGGCCAACGCCCTGCCCATCGACGCGGTGGACCCGGTCGACATCAGCAACGCGGTGCTGTATCTGGCCGCCGAGTCCGGCCGCTTCGTCACGGGCCAGACGCTGGCGGTCGACGCCGGTTTCTGCGTCGTCGCCCCCGGCTGACCGTTCCCGTCGCACGATCCGGGCGCCCCGGAACCACCACGGTTCCGGGGCGCCCGACTCGTCCGTCCCGCCGACACCGCCATCCGAGAACGCGCTGACAGCCGAACGGGCCCCCTCGATCCCGAGGGGGCCCGTTGCTGATTCTCCGCCCTACTGAGCGGTCCAGCCACCGTCGATCGGCAGGACCTGGCCGGTGATCCGGTCGCTGCCGGGCCCCAGGAGGAAGACGATCGCATTCGCCTGGTCCTCGGCCGCCGCGACCTCACCGGTCGGCGTCGCCGCCTTCACCGCGGTGAGGAGCTCGTCGGTGATGTCGCCCAGCATGTTGGTCTGGGTGACGCCCGGGGCGATCACGTTCACCCGGAGGCCGGTCGCCGCATACTCGATCGCGACCTGGCGCGACATCGCGATGACCCCGCCCTTCGCCGCCGAGTAGGCCACGACGTTCGGCATGCCGATCACGCCGGCGGTCGACGCGACGTTGACGATCTTGCCGCCCCCGTTGTCGATCAGGTGCTGGGCCACGCTCTTCATGCCGAGGAACGCGCCCTTGAGGTCGATGTCGAGGATGCGCTGCCAGCCCTCCTCGGTCTGGGTCAGCAGTGCGTCGACGTCGGACACGATGCCCGCCACGTTCGCCAGGCCGTGGATGCGGCCGTGCCGCGCGATGACGTCGTCCACCAGGTACTTCCAGCCCTGGGAGTCCGTCACGTCGAGGACGTGCCCCTCGGCCGAGCCGCCGATCTCCTTGGCGGTCTCCTCGGCACCCTTCACATCGGCGGCGATCACCGTGGCGCCGGCTGCGGCCGCCAGCGTCGCGGCTGCCTTCCCGATCCCGGAGCCCGCTCCGGTCACGATGATCGTCTTGCCTGTCAGGTCAGCCACGGACACTCCTTCGGTCGCCTTTGAACAAACAGTAGTTTTGCGTGCCCATCCCGATCGCGCAAGCCCCGACCACTCGCCTCTCCGCCCGTTCAAGACCCACTGAGCTGGACGAACTGCAACGCCGGCGGAGAAGAAGAGCAGAGCGACCCGATCCAAGGGAAACGACTGTTCGGATCCTCGCGCAGCGCCAGACCGGTTGCCACCGACGTTGCTGCACCGTATATTGCTGCAAGCGCAGCTACTTCAGACGACGCGACAGCGCTGAATCCCGACGAGGAGGACCTCCATGGACTTCAGGTTCACCGACGAACAACAGATGTGGTTCGACACCCTGACCGCGTTCATGGAGAAGGAGGTCGGCCGCGAGTACATCCGGGAGCACGACGCGTCGCGCGTCTTCCCCGACGAGGCGTACCAGAAGTTCGCCGACCGCGGCTGGCTCGGCCTCCTGATCCCCGAGGAGGAGGGCGGTCTCGAGGCGGACGCGGTGATGTACGCGATCTTCTGCGAGG
This sequence comes from Pseudonocardia pini, assembly GCF_013870575.1. GTDB lineage: Bacteria > Actinomycetota > Actinomycetes > Mycobacteriales > Pseudonocardiaceae > Pseudonocardia > Pseudonocardia pini. Next base: position 4,693 of record NZ_JACBXB010000013.1, on the reverse strand, counting down.
TGATCGCCAAGTACAGCCTCGACTTCGCCGCGGCGATCATGACCTCGATGTTCACCGCCACGAACATCGCCCACAACGGCACCCGCGAGCAGAAGGACGCCTACCTGCCCGGGTTCCTCGCAGGCGACGTCAAGTTCGCGATCTCCATCTCCGAGCCCGACGCGGGGTCGGACGCCGCCGGCCTCAAGACGAAGGCGGTGCTCGACGGCGACGAGTGGGTCCTCAACGGCAACAAGGTCTTCTGCTCCGGCGCGCACCTGCCCGGCACGGTGATCAACCTGATGGCCCGGACCGGTTCCGACAAGCACGGCGGGATCAGCATGATCCTGGTGCCGAACGACACCGAGGGCGTGGACATCCGCAAGCTCGACACCATCGTCCGCCGCAGCCTCGGCACCACCGAGATCTTCCTGACCGACGCTCGGGTCCCCCAGTCCAACATCATCGGCGAGGCGGGAAAGGGCTGGTTCTACGTCGGCCAGCACCTCGAGTGGGAGCGACTGAGCCTGGCCGCGACCTACGTCGGGAACGCCCGGACGGCGTTGGACGACACCGTCGAGTACACGAAGAACCGCACCCAGTTCGGGCGGTCGCTATCCTCCTTCCAGGTGCTCAAGCACCGCATGGCCGAGCGGGAGACCGAGGTCAACGCCGCTCGCCTGCTCGTCTACAGCGCAGCGACGAAGCTGGCCCGCGGCGAGAAGGCGCTCAAGGACGTCTCGATGGCGAAGGTCTACGCCGCGGACGTCGCCTTCCGGTGCTCGTTCGACGGGATGCAGGCCCTCGGCGGCTACGCCCAGCTCCCCGAGTACGACATGGAGCGCTACTTCCGCGAGGCGAAGCACGCGATGGTGGGTGGCGGCACGTCGGAGATCCAGCGCAGCATCATCGCCAAGCAGATGGGTCTCTAGGCCGACCCGGTGGATCGACCGGGCTCGGATACCCTCCGACGATCAGGCTGGCGCATGCGGGCTGAGGTGACGAACCCGATGGGGAGCGGATGGCGAGCAGACGGGGCGATGCCGATCCGGTGCCGACCGGTGCCGACACCGTGACCGCCCTCATCCGCGACTGGGCCGTCGAGCGCCCGGACCTCGACACCTGGGCATACCGGTTCTTCGCCTCGGCCGTCGAGCTCGAACGCCAGCTGAGCCTCGCCCTGGAGCCGACCTTCGACGAGCTCGGCATCCGCGGCGGCGACTACGAGGTGCTGGGCCACCTGCGACGCGCAGGCAAGCCCTACGAGCGCACCCCCACGGACCTGAGCAGGCTCATGTTCCTGACCACCGGCGCGATGACCCGACGGCTCGACCGGATGGAGCGAGACGGCTATCTGATCCGGGCCCCCCACGGATCAGACCGTCGCTCCCTGATGGTGCGCCTGACCCCGCTCGGCCTCACGATGACCGATCAGGTGGTGGAACGGATCGTCCCGCTGCTGTCGGACCTCCTCGAGCCCGTGCGCGGCCGGATGGACGACTTCGAGACCACCACCCGCATGATCCTGGAGCGGCTCGCCCGCACCACGTGAGCCGTGGACAAGGTGCCCCTCTGTCGACGACGGCCAGGGCGTGGCCGAGGAAGCAGTGGCCAAGCCTTATTGCATCGTCAACGTACCTGGTCGGGATCGGTTCACCCCAGCCGATGAGCAGGTCGTGGAGACGCTGAGCCCAGACGCTCCACGGTCGGCCCCACAACACGACAGGCCCGAGAGTCGGGAGACTCATCGGGCCTGGTCTTCAAGGGTGGAGCTGAGGGGATTCGAACCCCTGACCCCTTGACTGCCAGGATTCCACGAACCCTGCCACAAGCCTCCTACCAGCCACAATGGTGCCTGAAAGACCATCTCCGACCTCCAGAACTCGCACCACGCGCAGGGTTTCGCACCACGAGTGGCTCCACGCTCCCCCGATGACGTCGATCGGAGGTTTTGGCCCGGAATCGCGTCGAGGCAAACCACCCGCAGGTTGCACTCGAGCAGCTCTGCACGGTGAGCTTGCTGGCGCGGATGGTCGATTCCTGCATCGTCGACGGGGCCCCGGAGCCCGAGTCGGCGGGCTGGTCACGCAGGAACGCGCAGCCGCCTGCGCGCGATCCGGCGCCGGACGGATGCGATCGCGTAGGCGATCAGGACGCAGCAGGCCATCGGATTTCCTCCTCGGTCAGCGGGAGCGGACTGCGGGAACGTCGGTGCCGGGCGAGCACGACGACGGCGCCGACCAGGCTGAGCAGGCCACCGCCGACCACGAAGACCCAGCCCGCCCGCTGGGTGTCGGCGAGGTCCTGCGGCGCGATGGCGCCGGCGAACAGGACCGCCACCCCGATGACCGCGTTGATCGGCACCCCGACGAGAGTGCGGACCAGGGCGGTGCGCAGTCCCACGGCCTGGGGGCCCAGCAGGGGCGCCCAGAACACCAGGCCGCACACGAGGAAGTACACGTGTGCGGCGACGTGCAGCCACAGGTGCTCGGTGGACCAGCGGTAGAGCGGGGTGAGCACGTACACCGCCATCGACCCGTAGTAGTCGACGACGAGCAGGACCCCGGCCCAGCGCCCCGTCGAGAAGCCCCGGACCAGGGGATCGTCCGCGGTCTCGGACAGCTCACGGCGGGTCGCGGCGGGAAGCGCCGCGAGCAGGACCCCGCCGGGGCGCCCCGCCACGACGAGCGGGGCGACCACCGTCATCACGACCAGGCACTGCCCGACGTGGGCGGCGAGACTCCCGTGCGCGGCGATCCCCGAGTACAGGGTCACCACCAACAGCGCCAGCCCGCCGAGCAGGCACAGCACCCGCCCGGCCGGCGACCGCGCGCCCGGCCGGGCGCACAGCACCAGGTAGCCGACTGCGACGAGAACGATCAAGGCCGTCCCGGTGAGGGAGACGCCGTCCGTCTGCCACCCCATGCCGTCCGACACCCCCGGGAGCTCGGGGACGCCGTGGTCGTGCCCCATCACGGCCTCCGGCGGGCCGTTTCGCTCAGGTCGCGGCCGAGGACCTGGTAGGCGCGGCGGAACCACTTCGCCCACCCCGGGATGCCCATCCAGGCTCCCGGGGCCGCCGCCACGCGGTTCGCCACCGCGTCGCGTTTGGCCGCGACGAACTGCCTGCCGCGCTCGGTCGCGGTGAGCTCGGTCGGGGTCAGCTCGGTCGGGGTCAGCTCGGTCATGGCATCGTCCTTCCGGTCGTCAGGCACGGGGGCTCACCCGCAGCTCGCGGCGGCCGTCGAGGTCGACGGTCAGAGTGGCGCGCCCGTCGTCGTCGGCCACCAGGTCGGTGTCGACGGCACCGTCCACCGTGTACTTCGTCCCGGGGACCAGGCGGGCGAGACCCACCTCGATCCGGCCGCCGCCGTTCGTGGCGCGCAGCACCACGTCCAGGTCGGCGCCGTCGCTGACGGCCTTGGCCACCATCGCCGTCGGGTACGGCACCGCGTCGACGACGGGGCCGGTGCGCCAGTGCTCGGGCATGCCCTTCTCGACCAGGTCGACCCAGCCGCCGGTCCGCCCGAACAGCGCCCGGCCGAAGCCGGTGTAGGCCAACATCGAGGCGCCGTCTACCGTCAGCCAGCCTCGCTCGTCGATGCGAGGGTTCGCGCTCTCCCGCAGCTCGCCGTAGGCGGCGTCGAACAGCTCGAGGTCGCCGACCTCGCGGGCCTCCTCCATCACCGCGGCATAGGCGGTGAGCGGGTGGAAGGTGTAGTTCCCGGGGTCGAGCAGCGAGGAGTCTCCCGCGAACGGGGTGCGGACCGTCCCGTCTGGTTGGCGGCAGATCGTGCGCAGCAGCACCGAGTCGCGGTCCGCGACGTGCGGGATCAGGGGCCGGGTGTCGGTGGCGAGGCTGACCCCGACCTGGCCGAATCCGAGCCTGCTCGACCGGTGGCCGTTGATCTGGCCGTCCGGGCGGACGATCTCCTGCTCGAAACAGCGGTAGTAGCCGTCCTTGACCTGGTCCCAGAAGCTCGTGCCGTGGACGCGGTCGTGCACCTTCAGAGCCGTGCCGCCACGCAGGTTGCACAGTGCGAAGATCCAGTTGGGCTCGCAGACGACCATGCCCCAGGGCGAGCGGACGTAGTCGGCGGTGAGGTTGCCGAGCAGCTCGCCGAGGCTGTAGCGGAACTCGCGGCGGTCGTTCCACCGGAAGCGGATCGCGCCGGGCTCGCTGTGTCGCAGGTCCCCGCTGACGGTCTGGTAGAGCCCGATGGACAGGCCGTAGTAGCCCGTCATCATGATGTTCTGCTTCTTGCCGGGGTCCGGGTCCCACTCGAGGTTGCCCCAGAGGTTCTCCAGCGCCCAGTAGCCCCAGACCTTCTTCTGCTGGTAACGGTCGATCAGCCGGAGCTGGGCCTCGTCGAGGTAGCCGGTGAATGCGGGGTTGTGCACGTAGCGCTGCAGCGCGAGGGCGTTGACGGTGGCGTCGACCTGGTAGCGCAGTGCAGCGGGCTGGAACTGGTCGATGACCGTCCAGTTCGACCAGTCGTCCGGCTCCTGGAAGGCGAGGTCGACGAACCGGCGGGTCAGCGCGAGCTCCTCGTCACCGAGCTCGTCGGCGACGTGGACGGCGGGTCGGGCGTCACCGCGCAGCGGCGGGGTCGCCCCTGCGAGCAACCCGTTGACGGCCTTGGCCTGCTCGACCTGGGCGGTGAAGGTCTTGCGACGGATCCGCCACTGCTCTGCCGCGACGACCGCGAGTCCA
>NZ_JACBXB010000139.1 GCF_013870575.1 Pseudonocardia pini | reverse complement strand
GCGGTGAGAACGGGATGCCGATCACCGTGTCGCGGGCGTCGGAGGGGCGCGGGCCCGCGGGCACGCTGCGGTACTTCGCCGGGCTCTGTCGGGACACCCCCCGGGAGGAGCGCCGGACCGCGGTCCACGGGCGGGGGACCACGGTGGTGCGCCGCGAGCCCGTCGGGGTGGTCGCCGCCGTCGTCCCGTGGAACTTCCCGCAGGCGCTCACGATGTTCAAGCTGGCCCCGGCCCTGGCCGCGGGCTGTCCGGTGGTGCTCAAGCCGGCTCCAGAGACGGCGCTCGACGCCTTCCAGATCGCCGACGCGGCCGAGGCCGCGGGGCTGCCCGCCGGGCTGGTCAACGTCCTGCCGGGCGGTCGGGAGACGGGGCAGTACCTGGTGGGGCACCCGGGCGTCGACAAGGTGGCCTTCACGGGGTCGACGGCGGCGGGGCGCGCGATCGGCGAGATCTGCGGTCGGCTGCTGCGGCCGGTGACCCTGGAGCTCGGCGGCAAGTCGGCGGCGATCGTGCTCGACGACGCCGACCTCGCCACCGTGGTCGGGGGCCTGGCCCGGGCGAGCCTGCTGAACAACGGCCAGACCTGCTATCTGAGCACCCGGATCCTGGCCCCGCGGTCCCGCTACGCGGAGGTCGTGGAGGCCGTCGCGGACGCGGCGGCGTCCCTGGTGGTGGGCGACCCCCGGGCGGAGGCCACCCAGATTGGCCCGGTGGTCTCGCGGGTCCAGCGCGAGCGGATCGAGGGGTTCGTCGCGGCGGGCCGGTCGGAGGGTCGGCTGGTGACGGGCGGCGGCAGGCCCGCGCACCTCCCGCGCGGCTGGTTCGTGGAGCCGACCGTGTTCGCGGACCTCGCACCGGACGCCGTGGTGGCGCGCGAGGAGATCTTCGGACCGGTGCTGGCGGTCCTGCCCTATGACGGCGTCGACCAGGCCGTCGCGATGGCGAACGACTCGCCGTACGGGCTCGGCGGCACCGTCTGGACGACCGACGAGGAACGCGGGCTGGACGTGGCCCGCCGGGTGGAGACCGGATCGGTGGGGGTCAACGCCTTCGACCTGGACATCGGCGCGCCGTTCGGCGGGGTGAAGGCCAGCGGTCTCGGCCGGGAGCTGGGACCGGAGGGGCTCGACGCCTACGTCTCCCTCAAGTCGATCTACACCCGCGCACCGGCCTAGCGCCCCGGAGGCGTCTCGGCCTGTCGACCTTCACGATGCTGGACCTCACCCCGTTCGGGCGTCAGGAGGAGTGGGCGAAGACGCCTGCAGGTCGCCCGCAGACCCCGCCGTACCAGTGGTGGCGCCTGCACGACGAACTAGGCGAGGCAGGTCAGGGGCTTCCCGCCGTTGTAGGTGACCATGTCGCCCAGCGCCGCCATCACGTCGATCGGGGCGCCGCGGCCGAGGCCGCCGAGCTCGGCGTAGGCGCGGTGCAGGTTCCCCACGATCCGCTCGGCGTCGGGCCAGTCGGCGTACGGGCCGAGGTCGGTGTCCTGTGCGGCCTGCAGCGGCGTGACATCGGCGGCGCGCCCCGCCGCGGCCAGGTCCAGCACGAACCGCAGGTAGTCCACTGTGGCATCGAGCGGGACCCGGTCGTGGAAGACGGGGCCGTGGCCGGGGACGGTCGTGGTGGCGCCGAGCGGGGCGACCACGTTCTCCAGGACGTCGAGCGCTCCGGCGACCGAGCCCATGAGCAGGAACGGCGTGCCGCCGTTGAAGACCAGGTCGCCGCAGAACAGCGTGGACCGCTCGGGGAACCAGACGAGGGAGTCGTTGGTGGTGTGCGCGGCGGTCCCGACGTGCCGGACCTCGGCGCGCAGCTCCCCGACGTGCAGCGTGACGCCCTCGGTGAAGGTCAGGAACGGCGGGTCCAGCGGCAGCGACCCCCAGTCCGGGTTCTCCCAGAACGGCAGCTCGCGCGGCGGGCCGAAGGCGATCATCTCCTCGCGGGCGCGCTCGTGCGCGACGATCGTGGCGGTGTCGAACAGGGCGTTGCCCCACGTGTGGTCGCCGTGGTGGTGGGTGTTGACCAGGGTGCGCACCGGCGCGGCGGTGACCGAGCGGATGGCCTCGACGAACGCCCGGGTGCGCCGCTCCGTGGAGCAGGAGTCGACCGCCACCACGCCCTGTGGACCCACCGCGAACCCGGTGTTGTTGATCCACCAGGTCCCGTCCGGCTGGACGTAGGCGTGGATCCCGTCGGACACCTCCTCGAGCCGCGGCGGGCCGGGGATCGTGATGTCGTGGGTGTGCGCGCTCATGCGTCCTCCTTCCGGAGGGGGCGCACGGGCGCCCCCTCGGCGACGGCGGCGTCGATCGCCCCGTGCCAGACCGCGGCTCGAACGGTCCCGTCCGCCTCGGCGTAGGTGTTCCAGAGCATCGTGCTCCTCCCGTCGACGCCCCACCCCCTGCGCGTCCCCACTTCCGACGCGCGGGCGGGGATGTCCGACTCGCGCGTCGAAAGTGGGGGACTCGCGGGTTGTGGTGTCCGACTCGCGCGTCGGAAGTGGGGGACTCGCGGGGTCACCAGTCCGCGCGGCGGGCGATCTCCGCCAGGGCGGTGGGGTCGGCGACTGCCTCGGCGGGGTCCTCGGGCCAGGACTCGACCTGTTCGGTCGCCCAGTCCGCCCACCGCGCCACCATCGCGTAGAGCTCGGTGAAGAAGGCGCCGGCGAGCATGCCCTGCGCGGCCCGCTCCTGGAAGGGGCCCGCCCCGGCGGCGTACTCGCGGGCGGCGGCGAGGTTGACGACGTTGCGTTCCTCCGCCCAGGTGCGCGCGGCGGCGACCGTGCGGAGGGCGTCCGCGCGGGTGCCGTGCTCGGCGAAGCTCAGCTTGACGAGCTGCTCGAACTCCACGACGGGCCCCTCGCCCGGCTCGGACAGCCAACCGGCGAGTGCGGTCCGGCCCTCCTCGGTGATCGCGTAGACGGTCCGGGGGCGGCGCCCGACCGACTCCGTCTCCGCGGTGGCCAGACCCGCCGCGACCAGCTTCTTCGGCTCCTCGTAGAGCTTGCTGGCCGCGCGCGGCCACATCCGGCCGAGGCTGCGGTGGATCTGCTGGGTGAGCTCGTAGGTGCTCCACGGGCGCACGGCGAGCAGGCCGAGGACGGCGAACGTCGTACTCGTCAGCGGTCGGGTCATTTACTCCCCTTGGGACTATGTGCTTTACTCCCCAGGAGACTATAGGAGGACACCATGACCACCACGACCGCACACGTCGATCCGAGCAACGCCGGTCAGGCCCAGGCCTGGGACGGCACCGAGGGCGGCTTCTGGGCAGCGCACCCCGAGCGCTTCGACGCCTCGCTCGCGCACTACCAGCCCGCCTTCCACGAGGCCTGCGGGATCGCCCCGGGGGACCGGGTCCTCGACGTCGGCTGCGGCACCGGCCTGACCACGCGTGAGGCGGCTCGGGCCTCGGGGGACGGCGAGGCCCTCGGGATCGACCTGTCCTCGCAGATGATCGAGGTCGCGCGGCGGCTCGCCGCCCGCGAAGGCCTGCCCAACGCGCGCTTCCTGCAGGCGGACGCCCAGAGCCATCCCTTCGCGCCGGGGCACTTCGACCTCGTCGCCAGCCGGACCGGCGCCATGTTCTTCGGCAGGCCCGAGACCGCCTTCGCGAACCTCGCCCGCGCCCTGCGGCCGGGCGGCAGACTCACCCTGCTGACCTGGCAGGCCGCGGTCCGGAACGAGTGGATCGGGCTCTTCGCCCGGGTCCTCGCCGGTCAGGACCCCCCGCAGCCGCCGCCCGGGGCGCCGGGGCCCTTCTCGCTGAGCGATCCCGACCGGGTGCGGGACCTCCTGGCGGGGACCGGGTTCGTGGACGTCGAGGTGGAGGGGCTGACCGAACCGATGGTCTACGGCCGGGACGCCGAGGAGGCGCACGCCTTCGTCGTCGGGCTCCTCGGCTGGATGCTGGAGGGCCGCGCCCCCGCCGATCGGGAGCGCGCCCTCGAGGCCCTCCGCACGGCGCTGCGGCAGCACGAGACGCCGGGTGGGGTGCAGCTGGCGTCGGCGACCTGGCTCGTCACCGCACGCAGGCCGTGACGGACCAGGCGCTCACGCCCGGTCCGGGGCCTCGCCGTTCGTGGTGGGCGCCTCGGACCGCCGGGCCCGCAACGCGATCGGGACCCCGGCGAGGTCCTCGTCGTTGCACAGCAGCTTGACCTCGTAGTAGATGCCGCCGGGGGTGTCGTCGTAGTCGAGGTGGACGCCGATCACGTCGACCGGCTCCCCCAGCCACTTCTGGACCTCGCGCAACCACAGCGCGGAGCGTTCCAGCGCGGTGGGCAGGTCGTCGTCCCGGAACCCGACCGGGCGGAACGGCACTCCCTGGATCTCGTCGTGCCCGTGCGATGGGCGCGGCAGGCTCCGCGCGAGTCCCGAATCGTCGATGTCCAGTGGAACAGACTGCTCGCTCACCCCCTCAGCATGGCCCTGTCGCGGAAAGGCGGGCAACCCCAGGGTCTCAGCGCCGTGCCTTCGAGACGGGTTCGTCGGCGACGGTGTCCGCGGCCTCCGCGCCGCGCTCACCCATCGGGAGCTCCTCGCCGCGGGTGGTGTCCCGCTCGGTCTGGCGCTCGCTCTCCGCATTGACCTCCGCGCCGAGCAGCACGATGTAGCTGGTGAGGTACAGCCAGAGCATCAGCACGATCACGCCTGCCAGCGCCCCGTAGGTCTTGTTGTAGCTGCCGAAGTTGTTCACGTACAGGCTGAACAGCACGCTGCCGAGCACCCAGAGCACGGTGGCGACGAGGGCGCCGGTGCTCACCCAGCGGAACCGGGGCGCGTCGCGGTCGGGGGCCACCCGGTAGACCACGGCAAGCGCGAGGACGACGAGCGCCACCAGCAGGACCCACCGGACCACCTCGGCGACGAGGAGGCCGACCCCGCCCAGCCCGAGGGCGTCGAACACGACCGGGACGACGGCCACGAGGGCGACGGCGAGCAACACGAAGGCGACCGCGCCCAGGGTGAGCGCGAGCGCGGTGCCGCGGAGCGTGAGGAAACCCCGGGTCTCGTCCTCGTCGTAGGCGAGGTTGGTGGCCTTGATCAGGTTCATCGTGCCGCCGGAAGCGCTCCACAGGGCGACGAGCACGGACACGACGAGGCCGATCCCGAGGGCACGGTCGCTGCTCGCGGTGACCGCGGCGAGCTGGTCGGTGATGATCGGGCGGGCCGTCTCCGGCAGGGCCGAGGCGAGGTCGTCGACCTGCGCGGCGACCTGGGCCGGATCGGCGACGAGGCCGTAGAGCGTCAGGGCGGCGATCATCGCGGGGAACAGGGCGAGGAACGCGGCGAACGCGACCCCGCCCGCCAGGATCGGGACGTTGTCGTCCTTGGCCTCGGCCCAGGCCCGCTTGACGACCTGGAGCCAGCCGCGTGGCGGGATGGCGGTGGGCGTGCCCGCGTCGCGGCCGGGCAGCTGCTCGGACTTCGCGGTGCGCTGGTGGACGTCGGTCATGGGGCCCGGATGCCCACCCACGCACGGGGGAACCCCTGTCCCGAGGGGCTCGCCGCGCGGCGATCCCCCCGGGACGGAGGGATCAGCCTTCGGCGTCGGCGAGCTCCAGCTCGGCGGTCTGCTGCACGAGCTCCAGCAGAGCGGGGTCGAGGCCGGGGGCGAACTCCTCCGGGCGCTCGACGGCGATGTCCATCGGGAAGCCCTCGGGCATCTGCTCGGTGGTCAGCTCGCCCTCGTCCATGGTGGCGGGGGCGCTCCCGCGGAAGATCTTCCCGGCCTCGGAGAGGTTGTCCAGGCTGAACGTGTACTGCTTGAGGTGCAGGCCCTGGTCGAGCAGGGTCTTGACCTCCGGGAACTGCTCGGCGTCGGTCTTGGGGATCGGCAGCGTCCTCCCCCAGTCGATGCCCAGGCTCTCGAGCGCCTTCGCGTAGGCGTTCTCGTGCGCCTGGTCCCGGACGATCAGGTAGGCGATCGTGGACCGCGCGGTCTTGTTCGCGGTCATCTCGTAGATCCGGCACTTCTGCAACCGGCCGGTGGACTCGAGCATGAGGTTGTAGAGGAGGTCGAGCACGAGGTTGCCGCTGTTGTAGACGTACGAGCCCGACCACGGGTTCCCCGCGGCGTCGACCGGGAGCGCACCCTGCGCCCCGACCAGGTAGTGGTGGATGTTGCTGGTGTCCAGGGCGATGGACAGGGGGGTCTTGCCGCCCTTGCCGGGCTCGTCGACCGGCTCGGTGGCCGCGCCCTTGTACCTCGGAGAGCCGTCGAGCAGCCGGGAGATGGTGGTGCCGATCAGCTCGACGTGGCTGATCTCCTCGGTCCCGATGCCGTGCAGCAGATCGCGGTACGGCTTCGCGGTCGCACCGCGGAAGTTCATGGACTGGAACAGGTACTGCATCATCGTGCGCATCTCGCCGAACTGGCCGCCGAGGCCCTCCTGGAGGGCGTTGGCGGCGGCCGGGTCCGGCTCGTCCGGGACGATCTCGTTGATCAGGCGTTGCACGTGCAGGAACATGGGTGCCTCGCGTTCAGCATTCGACGAATGTGGTGAGCGGGGGGCTGCCGTCTGAACCTGCCGCAGCGGTCGGCTACCCGGAAAGCCCGGGTCCACGCGCGTCCCGGATGCCCGGACGACGAAGGCCCGGCCGGTGAACCCGGGCCGGGCCTTCGTGGAAGTTGGTGGAGGACACAGGAATTGAACCTGACAGGGCGCCCCAAGTGCGCATCCCCCTCGCGCCGTCGACCTTAGCACCCGTGCGTCGCGACGGCGGGAGATCATCAGGGTTGATGATCTCCCGCCTCGGTCAGAACCAGACCTTGCGTCCGCCCACCGGGCGGCCGACCCGGCCGAGGACCAGCAGGACCAGACCGACGACCAGCAGGATGCCGCCGATGTAGTAGAGCAGCGAGATGCCGGCGAGCCAGCCGATGAGCAGCAGGATCAACCCGAGGATGATCATGGGGGGAGCACTTCCTTCCGTGACGTGACGAGCGGAACGTAGGAGGCCGGAGGGCACACCGCAGCGCGAGCGCGCAAGATCGGCCGTCGGGCCGCGTCGGCCTGCTGCTGATCAGTCCCACGGGTGTCGCGGATGGAGCAGCAGGGCCCCGGACGTGGCGGGCCTATGCTCCGTCGGGTGACCACCGGGTCCCAGCTCCCCGCCGACCGGCTGCGCCGTGTCCAGGCGCTGACCGACATCGGTCTGACCCGGCTGGGGATCGACGAGCTGCTGGTCGAGGTCCTGGGCCGGGTGCGCGAGCTGCTCGCCGTGGACACCGTGGCGGTGCTGCTGCTCGATCCCTCCCGCACCCACCTCGTGGCCACCGCGGCGCAGGGCCTCGAGGAGGAGATCCGCCAGGGCGTGCGCATCCCCCTCGGGCGCGGCTTCGCCGGGCGGATCGCCGCCGAACGCCGCGCCGTGACGATCGCCGAGGTCGACCACTCGAACGTCCTCAACCCCATCCTGCGGGAGAGGGGGGTCCGGTCACTGCTCGGCGGACGGACCGCAGGCCGAGCGCGAGCAGGTCCTCCTCGCCGGGCCACGCCTCGGTGACCGGCGCCAGCATCCCGCCCGCCACCCAGGAGGATCCGGAGCGCGGCGAAGGGTCGTACAGCGAGACCCGCCACCCGGCCTGCGCGGCGCGCCACGCACACGTCAGACCGATGACGCCGCCCCCGGCGACGACGAGCTCTGCCACTTCATCCTCCCTGCGCCGGCATGACCCGGATCAGGTTCGACGGTCGGGACCTGGTCCCCTCTCAGCCCGCGCGACGCGGACTCCCGTGTCTTCCGAGCACACCCTACGCTCCGACGACGTGGCCCGACTCGACCGTGCGACCCTGCTGACCCGCCTCGCCGACGCCCGGCTCTACCTCTGCACCGGTGCCCGCCGGGACACCGGCGACCTGGCCGAGTTCGCCGACGCCGCGCTGGCGGGCGGGGTGGACGTGATCCAGCTCCGGGACAAGGGGGCCGAGCCGCTGGAGGCCAAGCAGGAGCTCGAGGCGCTGGAGATCCTCGCCGCGGCCTGCGCCCGGCACGACCGGCTGCTCGCGGTCAACGACCGGGCGGACGTCGCGCTCGCGGCGGGCGCGGACGTCCTGCACCTCGGCCAGGACGACCTGCCGGTCGAATGGGCCCGCCGCGTGGTGGGCGACGACGTCGTGGTCGGCCGGTCCTCCCACTCCGCGGCGGAGACACTGCGCGCGGCCGACGAGCCCGGCGTGGACTACTTCTGCGTGGGCCCCTGCTGGCCCACGCCGACCAAGCCCGGCCGCCCCGCCCCCGGCCTCGACCTGGTCCGCACGGTCGCCGAGCGGGCCCCACAACGCCCGTGGTTCGCCATCGGCGGGATCGACGCCGGGAACCTCGACGAGGTCCTGGCCGCGGGCGCCACGCGGATCGTGGTGGTCCGCGCGATCACCGAGGCCGAGGACCCGAAGGCCGCCGCCCGGTCCCTGCGCGCCCGCCTGTGAGCGGCGATGGTCGCCAGAGCGACCATCGCCGCTCACGAGGGGTCAGCTGCTGAGCCATGCCCGTACCGCGGGGAGCGTCCCCGCCCCCACGTTCCGGCCGACGTCCGCGGCCAGGTCCGCGATCGAGACCCCGGCCAGCGCGTCCCGCCAGGCCCGGTCCGCCCGCCCCATCACCGTCGCGATCCCGCACGGGAGCGTGCACGACTCCGGCGGGGCGGCGAGCGGGCCGCGTTGTCGCACCTCGGTGCACCGGAAGGCCGACTGCGGCCCGTCGATCGCCTCGACGACGGCGAGCACGCTGATCTCGGCGGCGTCGCGCGTGAGCGCGTAGCCCCCGGCCTGCCCCTGTGTGGAGTGCACGAGCCCGGCCCGGGACAGCGCCTGGAGCTGTTTGGCCAGGTACGTGGGCGAGACGTCGTGGAACTCGGCCAGCTTCGCGGCGGGCACCGGCTCGGTCATGCCGCTGAGCGCGACGCAGCAGTGCAGGCCCCACTCGACGCCGCCCGACATCTTCACCCCCGCAGCCTACTTGACTCGGACAGGGTTTGTCCGAGTACATTCTCGGACAGAAGTTGTCCGAGTTGAGGGAGTGGTCATGCGGATCGTCGTCGTGGGTGGGACCGGGCTCATCGGGTCGCGGTTGGTCGAGGTGCTGCGGGAGGCGGGGCAGGACGCCGTGCCCGCCTCGCCGTCGACGGGGGTGGACACGCTCACCGGGGCCGGGGTCGCCGAGGCGCTGACCGGCGCGGACGTGGTGGTCGACGTGTCCAACGGGCCGTCGTTCGAGCCCGCCGCGATCGAGGAGTTCTTCACCACCTCCAGCCGCACGCTGCTCGCGGCGGAGCGGGAGGCGGGCGTCGGGCACCACGTGGTGCTCTCGATCGTGGGCACGGACCGGCTCCCGGAGAGCGGCTACCTGCACGCCAAGCACGTCCAGGAGCAGCTCGTGGAGGCCTCCGGGGTGCCGTACACGATCGTGCGGGCCACCCAGTTCTTCGAGTTCCTGGGTGCGATCGCGGACGGCTCGACGCAGGACGGCGCCGTGCTGCTGCCCACCG
>NZ_JACBXB010000138.1 GCF_013870575.1 Pseudonocardia pini | reverse complement strand
GTGACGCACGGCAGGACCAGGCTGCGCAGCGCGCGGCCCGGCTGGCCCCACCCCGCCGTCGGGAAGCCCTGGGCGGGGAGCCAGCGCAGCACCACCGCGAACACGATCGCCAGCACCAGCCCGACCCACAGCGTGGGCAGCGCGATGCCGAGCTGGGACAGCCCCGCGATCCCCAGCCCCACCCGTGTCCGGTGCCGGACCGCCGCGAGCACCCCCAGCGGCACCGCGACCAGCACCGCCAGCACGATCGAGCCCAGGACCAGCGGCCCGGTCACGGCGAGCTTGGCGGCCAGCTCCGCGGACACCGACACCCCGGACAGCGCCGAGGTCCCGAAGTCCCCGGTGACCACCCCGCCGATCCAGTCGAGGTACTGCACCACCACCGGCCGGTCGGTGCCGAGCTCGGCACGCAGCAGCTCGACCTGTTCCGGCGTGGCCTCCACGCCCGCGATCACCTGCGCCATGTCCCCCGACAGCAGCCGGAGCAGCCCGAACACGAGCAGGCTCGCGACCAGTAGGGACAGCAGGAACAGGACCGTCCGCCGGATCAGGAAGGGGAGCACGTCAGGCAGGCTCCGTCGCGGTCAGCGCCGAGAGGTCGAGCCGCGAGCTCGTGGAGCTGGTGGGGAAGCCCTCCACGCCCTCCCGGATCACCGTGCGGGTGCCCGGGTTCAGCAGCCAGTCGCTCGCCGCGTCCTCCGAGATCCGCCGCGCGACCTGCCGGTAGAGGTCGTCTCGCTCCTGGTCGGTGGCGGCGGTGCCCGCGCGGGCCACGAGGTCCTGCACGACGGGGCTGTCGTAGCGCCAGTAGTACTGCGGGTTCGCGTAGTTGCCGATGTCCCGCGGCTCGGCGTGGTCGACGATGCTCAGGTCGTAGTCCGCCTGCTTGTAGACCTTGTCCAGCCAGGTCGCGAACTCCACCGGCTGGACGTCCACCGTGATCCCGACCTGCCCGAGCTGCGACGCGACGTACGTCCCGACGCTCTCCGGGTAGATGTTCGGGACCTGCAGCGACAGCGTCAGCCCGCCCGCCTGGCCCGCGTCGGCGAGCAGCCTCCTCGCCGCCTCGGGGTCGTAGGGGTCGATCGCGGTGAGGTCCTCGTACCAGGGATCGGTGGGGGCCACGCCGCTGCCGATCCGCTGCCCGGTCCCGCCGAGGATCCTGATCAGACCGTCCTTGTCGATGGCCTGGCGGATCGCGTGGCGCACGCGGGGGTCCGCGAGGGGTCCGCGGCCGGTGTTGAAGCCCAGCACGAACTTGTCCGACGTGATGCCCTCGGCGACGGTGAACTCGTCCCGACCCTCGAACGCGCTCAGCAGGGTCGGTTCCGGTGCGGTCTCGACGTCCGTCTCGCCGGTGAGCTGCGCGTTGTTCGCCGCGTTGTCGTCCGTGATGTAGTGCAGCACCACCGAGGCGACCTTCACCTTCTCGCCCCAGTAGTTCTCGTTGCGCGCCAACGTGATCGTCGAGCCACGGTTCCACTGCCGGACCACGTACGGCCCGCTGCCGTTCGGGGTCGCGGCCAGCGAGGCGGGGTCGGTGTCCTTCTTCAGCACCACGCCGGCCCGGTTGGTGAGCGCGTAGGTGAGGTTCGAGTCGCGCTGCGACAGGGTGATCTGCACGGTCCGCGGATCCGGTGCGGTCACCGCGGCGACCGCGGCGAGGTCCTTCTTGTTCGGGTTCTTCGAGTCCGGCGCGAGGACCCGCTGGTAGGACCACACGACGTCGGCGGAGGTCAGCGGGGAACCGTCGGCGAACCGCAGGTTCGGCCTGAGCGAGAAGGTGTAGGTCAGCCCGTCCGCAGAGGTCTGCACCGACTCGGCGAGCAGGGGGCGGATCTCGCCGGCCTGGGTGCGGGTCAGCAGGCCCTGGTAGACGTTGTCGAGCAGCAGCTGCTCCAGCGCGGCGCCCGAGACCGTGGTGAGGTCCAGGCTCGTCGGCTCCAGGACCAGCCGGACGTCGACGGTCGCGTCGGTGCTCGGCGCCGCCGCCTGCTCGGCTCCCCCGCCCCCGCAGGCCGCGAGGAGGACCGCGGTCGCGGCGGTGAGGGCGAGGGTGGAGGCGAGTCGGGTCGGCCTCATCGGGTGGGTTCTCCGATCGGGGCGTCGGCGACCACCGCGGACTGGACCGCGACGTCGGCGGGCCCGCTGGTCCGCGCGCCGTCGAGCTGGGACTGCGCGTCGGAGATCGACTTCTCGGCGTTGACGATCGACAGCCTGCCGGCCGCCGCGTCGGTGCTCTGCTTGCTCCGCGCCTGGTCCAGCGCCGTCTGCGAGGCGATCACCTGCCGCTTCGCCGTCGTGACATTCTGCTCGTCGGCCGCCAGCGCCGAGCACGCGGGATCGGAGCCCGACGTCGTGGTGGTCCCGGTGTCCGTGGCGGTCCCCGAGCCGGTGGTGTCGCCCGTCGTGGACGTGGTGCCTGCCGCGGTCGCGGAAGCCTCGCCGTCGGGGCAGTCGCGGCGGTCCTCCGCCAGCTGATCCTCGGCCGCGTCCTGTTGGCCGTGGTCGAAGTCCAGCTGCACCTGCGCCCGCGACACCGCGGACTCGTTCGCGTCGCTGGTGGCGTCGACCTGGCTGCGGGTGGCGTCGAGGACCGCGCGGGCCGAGTCGAGGGCGGCCTCGGCCGAGGCGACCGAGTTGTCGCCGGTCAGCTTGCCGAGCGACGCGTCCTGCTGGTTCAGCTTCGCCTGGGCGGAGGCCAGCTGGGAGCGGGCGGCCCCGTCGTCGAGCCGGGCGAGCGGCTGACCCGCCGCGACGACGTCGCCCACCTTGACGGAGAGCTCCACGAGGCGTCCGCCCTCGGCGAAGCCGAGGTTCTGCTGGGTGATCGACACCAGCGAACCGGAGGCCGACACCCCCTGCGACACCGTGCCCCGGTCGACGACCGCGGTCGGCGCCGGGGGAGTGTCGCTCCCGCTGCAGCCGGCGAGCACCGCCCCCACCAGGGCGACGGTGCCCACGAGGCGGATCCGGCGTGTGGACGGGTTCCTGGGCGCTGTCTGGCTCACGGGACTCCAGGTGTTCAGGGGGCTCGGTGGGCGTTGGCGGGACGTCATTGGTGCCGGAGGGCGTCGATGGGGCGCATGCGGGCGGCCCGGTTGGCGGGGAAGCCGCCCGCGAGCAGGCCGATCACCAGGCTGACCCCGAAGGCGAGCACCACGGACCCGACCGAGACCGCCGGCGCGGGGAATTCGTCGACCAGCTGCCCCAGCACGGCGCCCGCGCCCAGGGAGAGCCCGATCCCGAGCAGGATCCCGATGATCCCCCCGACGCCGGACAGCACCATCGCCTCGATGAGGAACTGCTGCAGGATCGCGCGGTAGCGGGCGCCGATGGCCTTGCGGATGCCGATCTCGCGGGTCCGTTCGGTGACCGTGACCAGCATGATGTTCGCGACGCCGATGCTGCCGACGAGCAGCGAGATGCCCGCCACGCCCGCGACGAAGATCGTCACGATGGTCAGCACCTGGGAGAACTGGTCCAGCAGGCTCTGCAGGGCCGTGGCCGAGAAGTCCCGGTCCTGCGGCTCCCTGATGCCGTGCCGCTGGTCGAGCACCGCCTGCACCTGCTCGAGGGCCTGCGGGACGACCTCGGGGGACACCGCGCGGACGGTGATCGAGCTGACGACGTCGCCGCCGCCGAGCAGGTAGCTGCGCGCGGCGCCCAGGGGCATCACGGCGATGTCGTCCTGCTGCCCGTTGCCGGCCAGGACACCGATCACCCGAAACGTCGTCCGGCCGATCCGCACCTGCTCGCCGAGCGCCTCGCCCGCCTGCCCGCCGAACAGCGTCGCCACCGGGTTCGGGCCGAGGACGACCACCTTGGCCTTGTTCGTGGCCTGCTGGGCGTCGAAGAACGACCCGACGACCAGCTCGCGGTTGGCGACCTCGAGGTAGTCCGCCTCGGTGCCGGTGAGGGAGGTGCGGACCTGGCCGCCGCCGGCGAGCTGGATCGACGCCGCACCGCTGACGGAGGGGTTGACGGCGGCGACCGCGGGCGTCCGCGACGGGCTCCGCAGCGCCCGCACGTCCGCGTCGGTGAGGTCCTTCGCCCCGGTGACCTGCTGGTCCTTGGTGATCTGGATCTGGTTGGCGAGCGGCCCGAAGGCGCCGGCGACGTACGTCTGCAGCCCGTTGCCGAACGCCACGAGGACGATCACGGCCGCGACGCCGATGATGATGCCGAGCATGGTCAGTGCCGACCGCAGCGTGTTGCCGCGCAGGCCGCGGATCGCGATCCGCGCCGACTCCCAGAGGCTCACCTTCGCTCGTCCCCGACGATCCGCCCGTCGCGCAACGTCACCACGCGCTGCGCGAACTCGGCGACCTCGGGCTCGTGGGTGATCAGCACGATCGTCCGACCCGCCTCGTTCAGCTCGACGAACAGGTTCATCACGTCGACCGTCGAGGTGGTGTCCAGGTTCCCTGTCGGCTCGTCCGCCAGGATCATCGCCGGGTCCGTCACCAGGGCCCGTGCCACCGCGACCCGCTGCTGCTGCCCACCCGAGAGCTGGTTCGGCTGGTGGTCCGTCCGATCTCCCAGACCCACCCGTTCCAACGCCTGCTGCGCCCGTCTACGCCGATTGGACGTACCGGCGTAGACCATCGGCAGCTCCACGTTCCGGATCGCCGAGGTCCGCGGCAGCAGGTTGAAGGACTGGAACACGAAACCGATCTTGCGACTCCGCACGTCCGCCAGCCGGTTCTCCGACAGGCCCGCCACCGGCTCGCCGTCCAGTAGGTAGGAGCCCTCGGACGGGACGTCCAGGCAGCCCAGGATGTTCATCATGGTCGACTTGCCGGAGCCGGAGGGCCCCATGACCGCCACGAGCTCCCCGTTCCCGATCCGCAACGTCACGTCGTCGAGTGCCCGCAACGAGACCGCACCGGTCGAGTACACCTTCGACACGTGCTCCAGCTCGATCATCGGCTCCTGCCGGGTCGTCCTTCGGTTCGCTGCCGTCGCCCGGGATGACGCCTCGGACCGGATTCGGTTGACCCGAGGGGCTGAGAGCGGACTGAGAGCATCCGCTCCCTGGATCGTGGGGGCCGACCCGCGGGCTTGACCATGCCGTTGCGGCACGGTGTGGAGTGGGTTCCGAGAGCCACCCGGGTGTCGTCGCGCTTGCCGGGTGGCCCGCCCGGCGGGCCGCGCCGGAGACCATCCCTCGGCGGTCCGGACCCGGGTGCATCTCGTCGCGACACCGGATGAGGAGCTCGTCATGAACCCCGTCGCAGACCTTGCGCGGAACTTCCAGGAACTCGTGGCCCAGGTGCCCGACCTCGTGCAGCCGTTGATCGTCGTGCTGGCCGGAGCGGTGCCCTTCATCGAAGGTGAGGGGGCGACGGCGATCGGGGTCGTGGGTGGGCTCCATCCCCTGCTCGCGGGGGTCGCGGCGGCCGTGGGCAACTTCCTCAGCGTGCTGGTGGTCGTGCTGGTCAGCTCGCGCGCCCGCGTCGCGGCGGTGAACCGGCGCGCCGGCCGCGCCGGAGCGGCCGGGACCGCACTCGCCGAGCCCGAGTCGAAGGGGCGCAGGCGCTTCCGGAGGTGGCTGGTCCGGTTCGGGGTGCCGGGCGCGAGCCTCCTCGGGCCGCTGGCGATCCCGACGCAGTTCACGTCCGCCATGCTCGTGGCCACGGGGATCCCGCGCGGACGGGTCCTGCTGTGGCAGGGGATCGCGATCGTCCTCTGGACCACCGCGACGACCGTGGTCGTCTGGGGTGTGCTGACCGCGGTGCTGACCTGAGGAGGTCCTCGGCGACGGGGACCGAGGTCCGCCGCCGGACCTCCCGACGGGGGCCGGCCCACACCCGTCAAGCGTCGTCGTGCACCTCGGTCACCGGCGGCGGGCCGGGAGCCCTCACCGGGACCGGGCGACGAGCAGCGCCGGCTCCACCCGTGACGGGCAGCCGGTGGCGGCCATGATCCGGCTGATCGCCTTCTCCACGCTGTCCTCGGCGAGGGAGAGGGACTCGGCGATCTGGGCGTTGGACATGCCCGCCGCGACGAGCCGGACGACCTGCCGCTGCCGGTCGGACGGGGACGCGGACTACGACGCCGCGATCGTCGACAAGCTCGCCCGGGTCCACGAGAGGACGGGCAGGGTGCTGCGGCCGCGCGAGAGCGCGCATGGAGGGCGACGTGCGGCACGCGACCTTCGCCGACGGGGGCGGGGACGCGACCGAGCGGATCGTCGAGCACGACGCCGCCGCCCGCACCTACGACTACGACTACCTCACCTCCCGCATCACGGTGAGCGGGGACGGCGACGGCGCGGAGATCCTCTGGGTCTCCGAGTTCACCTCGGGCTCCGCGGAGACCGGCGAGGAGCTCGCCGAGGCGATCGGCGGCATCTACCGCGGCGGCCTGGACCACCTCGTCACCGTCCTGGACCAGGGAGCATGACCTAGTCGTCCCGGCGCCGCGCAGGCCTGACCTGCACCTCGCCGGCTTCCGTCGGGCTGAGTCGCCGCGCGTCACGCGTCGTCCCGGGCGCCCGTCAGTGGAGCGTCTGTGTGCCGAGGACCGACAGCAGGCGCAGCCGCTCGTAGCTCTCGCTGCCCGGGACCGCGGTGTAGACGAGCAGGAGGTGCGACTGCTCGGGGTCGAGCAGCGTCTGGCAGGTCAGTTCGAGCCTGCCGACCTCGGGGTGGACGAAGGTCTTGACCTCGCGGGGGCGGAGTCCGACCTCGTGGGTCTCCCACAGGGTCCGGAACTCCTCGCTCCGGGCGAGCAGCAGGTCGGCGAGGTGCGCGGCCCGGGAGCCCGGTCCGCGCAGCGTGACGACCCCGCGCAGGCCCGAGGTGAACAGCCGGGACAGGAACGCGTGGTCCTCGGGCGCGTACAGCGCCCGCGCGGCCGGGTCGGTGAACCACCGGTAGCCGAGGCTGCGGGCCGGGCCGGTGTGGGCGGTGGAGTCGCCGGTGAGCGCGACGCCGAGCGGGGTCTGCCGCAGCGTCTCGCCCAGCTCGGTGACGATCTCGGCGGGGGTGTCGGCGAGCCGGTCGAGGATGCGCAGCAGGCCGGGGCCGACGTGTCGGCTGTCGGTGCCCCGGGTGGGCGGGCGGTGGCCCGCGAGCCGGTACAGGTGGTCGCGCTCGTCGAGGGAGAGATGGAGGCCCTGGGCGATCGAGGCGATCATCTGCTCCGACGGCTGGGGCCCGCGTTCGCGTTCGATCCGGGCGTAGTAGTCGGTCGACATGTGGCAGAGGGCGGCGACCTCCTCGCGGCGCAACCCGCTGGTCCGGCGGCGTTGCCCGCGGGGGAGGCCGATGTCCTCGGGCTGCAGGGACTCCCGGCGCCGGCGGAGGAACTCCGCCAGGCCCACCCGGTCGATCATGTCCACCGCCTTCGTTCTCGGGTACCCGTCGTTCCTACCGTGGCGGCGCGCACTCAGCCACGGATCGTCGAGCCGTGGCTGAGCGGGTCCTGGCGGCGACGGTCGGCGGGCTCGAGCATCGGGTCACCGACCGAACCTGAGGAGACCGGCATGGCTCGCAGTATCGACATCACCGTCCCCGACCTCACCGGGCGGCTCGCCGTCGTGACCGGCGCGAGCGACGGGATCGGGTTCGTCGTCGCAGGAAGGCTCGCCGCGGCGGGCGCCGAGGTGATCATGCCGGTGCGGAGTATCGCCAAGGGGGACCGGGCCGCCGCGCGCATCCGCGCCGACGTCCCGGGCGCGCGTGTCACGACCCGCGCGCTCGACCTGTCGTCGCTGGAGTCGGTCGCCGCCCTCGCGGACACGCTGGTGGGCGAGGGCCGCCCAGTCGACCTCCTCGTGAACAACGCCGGCGTGATGACCCCGCCCAGCCGCCAGGTGACGAGGGACGGCTTCGAGCTGCAGTTCGGCACGAACCACCTGGGCCACTTCGCCCTCACCCTGGGGCTGCTCCCGCTGCTGCGCGAGGGCAAGGCCCGGATCACCCACCAGACGAGCATCGCCGCCCGCCGCGGGACGATCAACTGGGACGACCTGAACTGGGAGCGCAGCTACGACGTCGCCCGCGCGTACAGCCAGTCGAAGGCCGCCGTCGGCCTGTTCGCCCGCGATCTCGACGCCCGCAGCACCGCGGGCGGCTGGGGCGTCACCAGCAACCTCGCCCACCCCGGCGTGTCCCCGACGAACCTGCTCGCCGCACAGCCCGGCCTGGGGCGGTCGAGGGACACCGGTGCCGTCCGCGCGATCCGCCTGCTCTCCCGGCTGGGCGTCGTCGGCACCGTCGAGAGCGCCGCACTGCCCGCCCTGCTGGCGGCGACCGGCCCGGACTCCCGGGGCGACGAGTTCTACGGGCCGAAGGGACTCGGCGACGTCGGCGGAGCCCCGGCGCGTCAAGAGCTGTGGGGCCCGCTGCGGAGGAGCGACGACGCCCGCAGGCTGTCGGAGGCCTCCGAGCGGCTCGTCGGGCTGCGGTTCCCGGACTGAGGGGCGGGGGGAGATCCTCCGCCTCCGTTGTGAGGCGGTGGTCGCTTGACACCCCGTCACCCGGACGGGTTTCCTCGGGGTGTGGCGGAGACCTGGTCGCGGCGTCGACACGTCGACTTCTGCCGCACCGGGGCCGCGCTCTGTCGGTGACGCCCTGGGGCCCGCGGGTCCCCGACGCCGTCCGCCACCCCCGGTCCCCGGAGCACCGCCATGCCCGTCCCCCCGTCTGCGCCGTTCGTGGCTTCGCGGGCCTCAGGAGCGGTTGCGGGTCTCGCCCCACCGCTCCCAGAACACGACCTCCTCGAGCGGCCTGCGGCGCGGCTGGGCCCAGCGGCCGCGGGTCGGGTAGCCGAGGGGGACCAGGCCCATCGTCGCGGCGTCCTCCGGAAGCCCGAGCAGGGCGTTGACCTCCTGTTCGTGGGTGAGGTGGAACGAGGTCAACACACCGCCGATCCCGTACGCGCGGGCGGCGAGCAGCAGGTTCTGCACCGCGCCGTAGATCGACCCGCCGAGCCGCTTGTCCTGCGAGCCCGCCGCCCCCGGCAGCACCGGGAAGACCCAGACGGGGGCCTCGGCGATGTGGTGGGCCAGGTGCTCGACGGCCCGGTACGTCGACGTGGAGAGGCCCGTGGGCGGCTGCGGGTCCCGGTCCGGGTGCAGCAGCTCCTCCCGGCGCACGCCGTACGACCGCTGCCAGCCCTCCACGTAGAACGGGGCGATGGCGGCCTTGGTCGCCGGGTCGGTCACCACCAGCCAGCCCCAGGGCTGTCGGTTGCCGCCGGACGGGCCGCGCACGGCGGCGTCGAGCAGCTCCCAGAGCACGTCCTCGGGGATGGGGGTGTCCGCCAGGTAGCGGCGGGCCGGGGTGCTGTGCAGACCCTCCAGCAGGCCGACGGGGTCGGGGGTGTCGGGCACGGAGCCCTCCTTCTCGGGTCGAGGGGGACCCGGCCACCGTAGGCGGCTCCGGCCCCGCCCCGCCCGCGCTCCCAGCATGTGAAACCCCGAGGAGTCCTGTATGGACATCAGTCTCGTGATCGGGCTCGAGATCGGTGGGGACGGTGCGCACCCCGCCGCCTGGCGGGCCGCCGAC
>NZ_JACBXB010000137.1 GCF_013870575.1 Pseudonocardia pini | reverse complement strand
AGCCGACGCCGCGAGCAGGCGCAGCACGTCGAGGACGTCGGCCGCGCGGACGGTGTCCAGGGTGGTGGGGGGCATCTAGTGCGCCCAGGTCCGGTCGTCCGCCGCGGCGCGCCAGACGTCGATGTTGCGGGGGTCGCGCTTGAGCCTGCGCGGGCGGTGCGTCTCGTGCTCCTCGGGGGTGAGGACGCGGTGTCCGTCGCACAGCTCGTAGCGCGGCCCGTGCTTCGGGTCGTAGAGGTAGAAGGCGATCGAGGTCGAGGCCGAGTGGTTGACCACGTCGCCGAGGATCGCGACCTGCTTGTACTGCGCGCGCGCCCGCCGCCGCATGACGCCGTCCATCGAGCCCATGATGAAACAGAGGTGCTCGAGGGCGTACCGGTCGGCCCGGCGCACCGCCAGGCTGTGGTGGTAGCGGTCCTCGCAGCGCAGGAACGCGGTGAAGTCCTCGACGTAGTCCGAGGCGCGGAAGCCGAGCACGTCGAGGTAGAAGTGCAGGGTCTCCTCGTACCGGTCGGTCACGACGAACGGGTGGACCAGGGTCTCCGGGCGCAGGTCCGGCCACGGGGTCTCGGCGTACTCGACCATGTCCAGCACGAGCTCGACCGTGGTGCCGTTGGGGTCGGTCACGGCGAAGCCGTCCTGGCAGAGGCTCTTCATCCGGTCCTGCAGCGGGTGCACCTCGTGGCCCGCGGCCGTCACGCGCTCGCGCAGGTCCGCGAGGTCCGTGGCGTTCGCCACGTGGTACCCGACGGCGTCGTAGCGGAACTGCTCGAGCTCCGGCGCGGCCACCAGCTCGACGCTGTGGTGTTCGAGGCCGACCCGCAGGTACGCGTGGGTGTCGTCGTGCTCCTCGAGGGCCAGACCGACGTGGAAGTCCAGGAACTCGATCGTCTGCGCGAGGTTCGGGACCGCGAGCCGGACGTAGGCCACCCCGTCCGGGCCGCGTGGCGTTGCCCGCATCGGGGGCGTTGCAGAGGTCATGGTCGGGGACAGTAAGGAGAACCGAACAGCGTCGTCAAGCAATGCGATACGTCATCCCGCATTGCAACATGGGCGTAACCTATCCGCCGGATGCCGCCCGTAGCTTTCGTGCCATGCCAGTCCTGCAGCCGCACGCCGGGGACCGTCCCGGCCAGCACTACGTACCGGCGTCACCGAAGACCGTCACCTGGGGTCGGATCCCCGTCGAGGGTCAGGAGCCGGTCCTCGTCGTGCGTTCCGGGGACACCGTCACCGTTGACACCGTCTCGCATGAGGGGTTGATGGAGGACCAGGGTCGGGACCCGCTCGCCTACTTCGCCGCCCACGGCGTGGCGGCGGCGGACGTGCTCACCGACCTCGCCGACATCGCGTCGTCCGACATCGTGCACACCCGCGGGCCGGACGGACCGCACGTCGTGACCGGACCCGTGCACGTCGACGGGGCACGTCCCGGGGACCTGCTGAAGGTCGAGTACCTGGAGCTCGCGCCGCGGGTGCCCTACGGCGTGGTGTCGAGCAGGCACGGGCTCGGCAGCCTCGCGGGGGAGCGGCCGGTCGATCCCGCCTCCGGTGCGCCCGTTCCCGTCCTCAGCCAGTTCTGCAGCGTCGACCTCACGGCCGCGGTGCCGACGGCGCGGATGGACTACCCGGGCGGCTCCCTCGCCTTCCCGATCGACCCGTTCATGGGCCTGGCCGGGGTGACCCCGGCGGGCGCGACCGCCCTCAACACGATCCCGCCCGGACCGTTCGGCGGGAACCTCGACGTCCGGGACCTGAACCTGGGGTCCACGATGTACGTCCCGGTCCAGGTCGAGGGTGCGGGCTTCTACCTCGGGGACCCGCACTTCGCACAGGGCAACGGCGAGGTCTCGCTGACCGCGCTGGAGGCCTCGCTCCGCACCACCGTGCGGCTCACCGTGCTCCCCGCCGCCGAGGCCGCCCCGCTGGTCGGGGCGCCCGCCGGGCCGGTGGGGGAGACCGACACCCACTGGATCACGATCGGCCTGGACACCGACCTCGACGAGGCGATGAAGGCCTGTGTGCGCGAGGCCATCCGGCTCCTGGAGGAGGTGGCGGGCGTGCCCGGTCACGTCGCCTACCTGTACCTCAGCGCCGCGGGTGACTTCGTGGTCAGCCAGGTCGTCGACTCCGTCAAGGGCGTGCACTGCCGCATCCGCAAGGCGGACTTCCCCGCCTGGCACTAGCCGACCCCCGCTCCCCAGCACCGCAACCCGGCATCCGTCGACGCGCCGGCGGCCGCTCCCCGGCCGCCGGCCCCGCCGTGCCCGCACCTCGGAGGAACCACCCGCATGACCACGTCGCTCGATCTCGCCCCCGTGACCGGGCCCGCCGCCTGGCGCGGGGACGAGCTGTCCGGCACCGACAGCTGGATCCACCACCTGACCCCCGAGGAGGTCGCCGAGCTGGAGGAGGTCGGGGGCCGCTTCCTCGACGACGACCCGGACCTGCGCTCCGTGGTCCCGGAGGACTACCCGCTGCCGGTCTGCGCCGAGCACCTGCGGCTGACCGGGCAGGAGCTCGACCGCGGCCGCGGGTTCCTGCTGGTCCGCGGCCTGCGCACCACCCACTACTCCGACGCGCTGTCCGCCGCGATCTTCTTCCTGATGGGCCTGCACCTCGGTGAGCCGATGCGCCAGAACGAGCTGGGCGACCTGCTGGACCACATCATGGCCACCTCGGACAAGACCCTCGCCGATCCCGAGGCGCTCGGCTCCCGGGTCCGGGACAAGCTCAACTTCCACTCCGACAGCTCGGACATCGTGGCCCTGATGTGCCTGCGCCCCTCCCGCGAGGGTGGGGCGAGCACGCTGGTCAGCGGCGCCACGCTGTACAACGAGGTGCTCGCCCGCCGTCCCGACCTGGCCCCGCTGCTCTTCGAGCCCTTCCACCACGACTGGTACAAGCAGGACCACGACGCCCCGCAGCGCTACTACACCTCACCGATCTGCAGCTGGGTCGACGGCGTGTTCAGCATCTACGGCGGCACCCGGATGATCTTCTCGGCGCAGGACTACCCCGAGGTCCCGCGGCTGACCGAGGCGCAGGTCGAGCTGCTGCACCTGTTGGACACCATCGCCCGCGAGCCCGGCGTGGCCCTCGACATGGACTTCCGGCCCGGAGACGTCCAGTGGCTGCTCAACTACGCGGCGCTGCACTCGCGCACCGCGTTCCTCGACTTCCCGGAGCTCCAGCGGCGCCGCCACCTGCTCCGGCTGTGGCTGCGCCACGACGTGGGCCGCCCCGTGGTCCCGGGCTTCGGCAAGAACGTCGTGCAGGGCCGCACGGAGGTCCGCGCCGCGGACCAGCAGGACGACCGCGGGAACTTCTCGATCACCATGGCCGCGATCCCGCGCATGGACTGGGGCTCCTGACCCCGCCGCACCACCAGCACCACCAGCACTGCCCTCCCCGCACCTCCCTTCCCGCCACCCCTGGAGCACCCATGCCCACCTTCCGCTCGACCCTGACCCGGTGCGCCGCCGGCGCCTCGGCCGTCGGACTCGCCGCCGTCCTCTCGGCCTGCGGCTCCGAGACGGCCACGACGGCTGCCGGCGCCGACGGGCTGGTCCCGCTGCGGGTGACCTCGTTGGCGCTCTGCAACGAGGTCACCCAGTACGGCGTCGACGCAGGCATCTTCGCGCGCAACGGCCTCGCCGTGGAGCTGGTCAAGACCAACGGCGGCGCCGCAGGCCTGGCCGCCGTCCAGTCCGGTTCGGCCGACATCGCGTTCGTCAACCCCGTGACCACCCTCAACGCCGCGGCGGGCGGGGTGCCGATCGACGTCGTCACCGGCAGCGCGCTCACCACCCAGGAGTCCAACGCGGTCATCGCGGGCACCGGCTCCGGCATCGATGGCCCGGCGGACCTGCAGGGCAAGACCGTCGCGGTCAACGAGCTCGGCGGCAGCGGCCAGTTCCTCACCACCAAGTGGATCGAGGCAGCGGCAGGCGCGCCGGTCACCGCGAAGTTCGTCGCGCTGCCCTTCCCCGAGCTCGTCACCGCCGTGGAGAACGGTCAGGTCGACGCCGCCCAGGTCTCGTCCGCGCAGGTCGCGCAGATCACCAAGAACGGCAAGGGCAAGTCGATCGGCAACCCGATCTACGAGAACGTCGGCCCCACCCCCGGTGCGGTCTACCTCGCGATGCGCGACTACGTCGAGGCCAACCCGGAGACCGTGCAGAAGTTCGTCACGGCGATGGACGAGGTCGCGGCCGTCAGCAACGACCCGGCCAACGACACCCCGCGCTACGAGGTGCTGTCGAAGTACTGCAAGACCCCGGCGGCCGACCTGCCCGCCATCGCCGAGCCGGACTACGAGGGCAAGCTCGACATGACCGCCTTCCAGCGGATGGCGGACATCGCGTTCGAGGGCGGTCTGATCAAGACCGACCTCGACGTGACCACCCTGGTCCCCGAGGGTTCGCGCAGGTGAGCACGGCACCGGCGGGACCGGCCACGACGGAGGGCCGCATCGCACGACTGGGCTATCCGGTCGCCGGGGTCGCGAGCGTCGTCGCCGTGTGGGCGCTGGCGAGCGGGCTCGGCCTGGTGGCGCCGGAGGCGCTGCCCGGGCCGCTCGCCGTCCTGGCGGCGATCCCGCAGCTGCTCGGCGACGGCGAGTTCCTCCCGGAGCTCGGCGACACCCTGTGGACGTGGCTGGTCTCGCTGGTGCTGACGACGGTCGTCGCGGTGCCGGTGGGGCTGGCGGTGGGCTCGGTGCCCGCGGCCCAGCGCGCGACGATGGTGGCGGTCAACGCCTTCCGGTCGGTCCCCTCCAGCGCGTTGATCCCGATCGGGATCCTGATCTTCGGGTTGGGGATCACGATGAAGGTGGCCCTGGCCGTGTACGCCATCGCCTGGCCGATCCTGATCAGCACGCTCTACGGCGTGGCGAGCACCGAGCCGATGCGGATCGACGCGGGCCGGTCGATGCGCTGGCCGTGGTGGCGTCGCCAGGTGTTCGTGGTGCTGCCCAGCGCCCTGCCGCAGATCGCCACGGGGATCCGGATCGCGGCCAGCGTGGCGCTGGTCGTGGTCGTCAGCACCGAGCTGCTGGGGGCGAGCACCGGAGCCGGTGTCGTCCTCGTGTCCTACCAGCAGGGCCTGCGACCCGACGTGGTCTACGCGGGCGTCCTGCTCCTCGCCGCGATGGGAGCGATCGTGTACGCCCTGCTGGCCGGCCTCGAGCGCCGCCTCTTCACCTGGGTCCCGCATGTCTAGCCCGGCCGCGGTGGCCGACCCGGCGGCGCCGACCGGCGGGCCCGCCGCCGGCGGGCCCGGACCCGCCCGGCCGCCCCGGTGGCGTCGGGCCCTGACCACCCTCGCCGACGGCTGGCTGCTGCTCGCGCTCCTCGTGGTCTGGGAGGTCTGGGCCCGCGCCGACCCGTCGCTGTTCTTCCCACCGCTGACGAAGGTCCTGGGGGAGTTCGGGTCGGTCTACCTGACCTCCGACCCGTCGACGCTGTTCCTGTCCGCGGGCTTCTGGGACAACGCCGGGGTGAGCCTCGCCCGGTTCCTCCAGGGCTGGCTGGGCGCGATCGTCGTCGGTGTCGCCGCGGGCCTCGCGCTGGGCCGCAGCCGCGTGCTGAGCCGGATGTACGACCCGATCGTCCGGTTCTTCATGTCCATGCCCAAGGTGGCGCTGCTCCCGGTCGCCGTGCAGATCTTCGGGGTCACGGACGCGATGAACGTGTTCCTGATCTTCCTCGGCACGGTGTGGATCATCCTGGTCAACACCGCCGACGGGATCGCGGGCGTGGACGAGTCGTGGGTGCGCAGCGGGCGCAGCCTGCGGTTGTCGCGGTTCGCCCTGTTCACCCGGGTGCTGCTGCCCGCGGCGGCGCCCCGGATCCTCGCGGGGATCCGGGTGAGCGTGGGGACCGCGCTCATCCTGATGATCGTCTCCGAGCTGTACGCCACGACGAGCGGCCTGGGCTACCAGATCGTCTACGCCGAGCGCACCTTCGCCTACCTGGAGATGTGGGCGGGCCTGGTGCTCGTCGCGCTCATCGGCATCGCCCTCAACGGCGCGATGAGCGCCGTGGAACGGCGGCTGCTGCGCTGGGAGCGGCGCACCGGTCTCGCCGACCTCTGACCGCCCGACACCACCACTCCGACTCCACGTGAGGGGAACGGACATGAACGACGGCGCCACCGCCGTGCCGGCACTCGACGTCGCCGGCGTCAGCAAGGCCTACGACACCGCGAGCGGGCGGCGGATCGCCCTGAGCGAGACCTCGGTCCGCATCGAGGCGGGGGAGTTCGTCTCCGTCGTCGGGCCCTCCGGGTGCGGGAAGTCGACTCTCCTGATGATGATGGCGGGGCTGCTGGCCCCGTCGGAGGGCGAGATCCGGCTCGACGGGAGGCCGATCGACGGCCCGCCGCCCGGGCTCGCCGTCGTCTTCCAGGACTACAGCCGCTCGCTCTTCCCGTGGATGAGCGTGCGTCGCAACCTCGCGCTGGCCGCCGCCTCCGACAAGCTGCCCAAGGAGGAGGTCGCCCGTCGGGTCCAGCACTGCCTCACGGCCGTCGGCCTGCCCGACGCCGCCGACCTCAGGCCCTACCAGATGTCGGGTGGAATGCAGCAGCGCGTGGCGATCGCCCGCGCGCTGATGGTGCAGCCCCAGGTCATGCTCATGGACGAGCCGTTCGCGGCCGTCGACGCCCAGACCCGGGCCGACCTGGAGGACCTCGTGGTCCGGCTCGGCCAGGAGTTCGGCGCGACGATCGTGTTCGTCACGCACGACATCGACGAGGCCGTGTACGTCGCCGACCGGGTCCTGGTGCTGGCGGCGGGTCCGGGCAGGCTCGCGGCGGACATCCCGGTCGACCTGGGCTCCCGGCGCGACCAGGTGGAGACCAAGCTGGACCCGGAGTTCGCCCGGCTGCGCAGCGAGGTGTTCCAGCTGGTCATGCGCCCCCGCGCCATCGTGGACGTGCCGGTGTCCGCCTCCGCCTGACCCGGCGGCCCCAGGGCCCGTCCTCCTCCGGGAGGGCGGGCCCGTCGTCGTTCCCGGTGGGCGGGCGCCGGACGCACGAACGGCACCCTCGTGCGGAGCTGCCGCACGAGGGTGCCTGTGGGTGACGACCTCAGAGGATGAAGCTGAGCCGCTCGCCGGGGCCCATGGCCTCGTTCACCGGGACGGCCCGGCGCAGGACGAACCGCAGGCCGTCGGGGAGCACGACGAGGCGGTGGTCGTAGCGGGCCACGTAGGTGAACGCGGCACCGTCCCGGTAGCGGTGCACCACCACGTTGGCGCCCACGGTGAGCTCGGCGCCCTCCTGGGCCACCACACAGACGTTGCCGACCATCCGGTGCGTGCGCGAGCGCGGGTTCTCCGCGTGGGCCTTGCGGCTCTTGAGCCGCTTCACCCTGGCCCGCAACAGGTCCCAGTCGTCGCAGACGAAGTAGCCCGCCTCGGCGGGGGTCCAGCCCCGGTTGTCCGTGGTCGGCACCTCCATGGTCGCGCCCGGCACGAACAGGGCCAGCCAGGCGTCGAGCTGCCAGGTGTCCAGCAGGTGCGCCTCGCGGTAGAGGAAGTCCTCCACCTCGGGCCGACCCACGGTCCGCTCGGAGGTCGGCAGGTCGAGGGTGAGATCGGGCTGCGCGGTCATGCGGAGACCCCCGTCCCGGCCGGGCCCGAGCCGGGCACCTCGCCCACCACCCTGCTCCAGTGCCGCCAGAAGCTGCGCATGGCGCCCTCGTCGATCGAGCGCCCGGGCCGGGCGGCCTTCTCGTCGGCCATCCCGCGGGACATGTCGCTCCAGTCCAGCTCCGGGTCGACCTCGCCGGTGAAGCCCACCCCGGAGGTGGCGTGGATGCCGCGCTGGACGGCCTCGTAGGCCTCGATGTCGTCGGGCGTGGCCAGCCCACCGGGGCCGACGAAGCTGGCCATCGTGCGCAGCCGCAGCTCCCGGGTCTCGGCAGGCTCGTCGACCTCCACGAGCTGCCAGGCCCGGACGTGCGTCGCTCCCGGCTCGGCGGGCTCGAGCTGGCGGATCGTCAGCGCCTCGAGGTCGAAGAGCAGCAGGTTCGGGAAGACGTAGAGGATCTTCGACGAGTCGGCGACGGCCGCGGCGCGGTCCGCGCCGAGCCGCTCGGCCATCTCGGCCCGCTTCTGCTCGGTGCGGATCCGCTCGGACTCCCCGAAGCGGGGCTCCCAGATCATCCCGATCCGGCCGTTGTGGCCGGTCAGCACGACCAGCCCGTGTCCGTCGCCCAGGTCGTAGGCGTACTGGTCGTCGTCGGTCACGGCGAAGCCGGTCTCGCGCAGGTACCCGACGAAGGTGTTGTGGGTGGGCGCGAAGTGGTACCCGTCCATCGCGTTCTCGACGGCGAGCTTCCAGTTGCCGCGCACGGCGTAGCTCTGCACGCCGGGGGTCGTGGTCATCCCGCGCGGCCCGATGGAGGCGGTCATGGTCAGGTAGTCCGCGGCCGCGCCGAGGTGGGTGAGCAGGTCCGGGACGTCGGGATCGAACGAGACGAACACGAAGCCCTCGTGGACGGCGAGGCGGGCCACCGAGCGCAGGGCCAACCCGTCGGCGAAGCCGTCGGCCGGGTAGCCGGCCTTGTCCGGCAGGGCGGCCAGCTCACCGGAGGTCTTGAACGTCCAGGCGTGGTAGAAGCACTGGAAGTGCTTTGTCCGCCCCTCGGTCTCCCGGCACAGGATGGTGCCGCGGTGGGGGCACGCGTTGAGGTAGGCGTGCACCGCGCCGTCCTGGTCGCGGCAGAAGATCAGGGGCCTGCCGCCGAGGGTGCGGGTGCGGAAGTCCCCGGGCTCGGGGATCTCGGTCTCGTGGCCGAGGTAGAGCCAGGTGTGCGACCAGATCCGGTCGCTCTCCCGGTGCAGCACGGCGGCGTCGCGGTAGGCGGAGCGGTGGACCCGGAAGGTGGAGCGTGCCCAGTCCTGGCGGACCATGGAGTTGCCGACGACCTTGTCGGCGGCATCCGGACCGGTGGGGGCCGACGGGGGAGCGGCGCGCAGGCCGGGGGGTACCGGGGTCCCGGGGGGAACGGTGGGAGCGGTGGGCGCGGAACCGGGGGCGGTCGGCGTCATGTACTGAACCTCGCGAGCGTCAGAGCGTAAGACGAGACGTCGTCTCGCACTACGCGACGGTACGGTGGGGAGTTGCGCGTTTTCAACGATCGGCGCCAGGCGTGACACCCTCGACCCGCGTTCGTAACGGGAGGTGCTGCGCCGCCGTGGTGGGTGCGGACCTGGTCGGGTCCGGCTCGGTCGGGTCCTCTCGTGTCGTCTCCTCTCGGTCGGCCATCGGGACGGCGTCGGGTGCGGGTGGGGTCTCCGGGTCGAGTCGGGCCTCCCGGGCGGCGGGCCGCACGAGCAGCAGGGCCGCCGCGGTCGTCACGGTGGCGACCACGGCGAAGGACCACGCCCAGGACGTCCGGCCGAGGAGCGCGCCGAACAGGGAGGGGGTCAGTGCCATGCCGCCCGCCACCGCCGTGTTCTGGATCGCGAGGGCGAGCCCCGTCCGGCCCGCCGGGGCGCGTTCGCCGACG
>NZ_JACBXB010000136.1 GCF_013870575.1 Pseudonocardia pini | reverse complement strand
GCATCGGCCCGCGGCTCCAGACCCCGGTCGGCTCGCCGTGGTCACGCTCCGCGGAGCGCTCGGGCTGGGTGCTCGACGCGGGCCACGAGGCCGGGGCCGAGGTCGCCGTGCTCGTGACGGACCTCACGGCAGGCGAGGTGCCCGGAGACTTCGACCCCGGGCCGTCCGCGGACTGGTGGGCGGTGGACGGCGCCGGGTCCACGGAGGCCGAGCGTCACGTCCTCACGGCGGCCGACGCCCTCGGGTTCGGTCTGGCCCGCTCGGCCGACGGCGAACCCATCGGGGCGATCCGAGCGGCGGTGGTCGAGGACCACCTGCACCTCTCCCGGCTGCGGACGGTGCCCGCCGCCCGCCGGACGGGGGTGGCGACCGCACTCACCGCCGGTGCGGCTGCCTGGGGTCACGCGCGCGGGGCGCGGTGGGGGGTGCTGCAGGTCGCGGTGGACAACGAGCCGGCCCTCGCGTTCTACCGACGCGAGGGCTGGACCGAGCATCACCGCTACCACTACCTCATCGAGCCCGGAGCGCGTCCACGCTGAACCGGCCCGCCCCGACCGCGACGAACAACAGGAAGATCCAGCTGTAGAGCGCGGCCTGCTCACCCAGGTTCCAGATCGGGTTCCAGCCCTGCGGCGCGTGCACCGAGAAGTAGGCGAAGGCCATCATGCCGGAGAGCAGGAAGCCGGTGACCCGGGTGAACAGCCCGGCGGCGATCAGAAGCGCGCCGATCCCCTGCGCGATGCCGACGTACCAGGAGAAGTCCCAGGCGGGCGCGGCGGCGCCCGCCCCGTCCATGCCGCCTGCGAGCCCGAACGGGATCACGGCGTGCAGCAGGAACAGGAACCCGACGACCAGGCGGAACGCGAGCAGCACGCCGTCGCGCAGGGTGTCCTGCCGGGTGCGGGTGGCGGTCGCGGTGCCGGGCCGGACGATCGTGGCGGTCATGGCGCTCTCCCCGTGGAGTCCGTGTGTCGCTGTCGGAAGGGGAGACCGGGCCGTGCCCGGGAACTCATCGGTGGGCGAGGTCCCGGGCCGCGATCCACTTCTCCCCGGCGCGCGCCGCGCGCTTCAGACCGGACCACTCGCCGAGGTACTTCCCGAGCACCCCGACGACGGGCAGCAGCCCGATCGCCTCGTGGTAGAAGCGGCCGTGCGGGCGCTTGTCCAGCTCGTCCTCGACCGCGAACAGCGCCCGGCCCAGCCGCCAGACCGCCGACGCGATGCGCGCGGCCGTGGGCCTGCCCTCCCCGACCAGGTCACCCTCGATCTCCGTGGCCTTCGCGTCGGCGGCGGCGTCCTCGGCGGCCGTCGGGCCCCGGTCGAGCGCGGGCCTGCGGCGGAACAGCACCCACGCGAGCAGCCCGACGAGCTCGTCCTCGTCGGTGACGCCGTGCTCCCCCGCGACGGCGACGAGCAGCATCCCCTGCGCCGCCGCCCCGACCGCGGACGAGACCGGCAGGCTCCGGGCCAGCGCGCCACCGAGCCCGGGGACGGCGGCGACGGCCGTGGTGAACCGGCCGACCCGGTAGATCCACCACTTCTGCCGGGCCGCGACGTCCATGTCCGCCCAGGCCGCGGTGCCCGGCACCTCGACGGCGGCGAGCCCGTCGAGCACCTTGGCGCGGACCGAGCGGTCCTCACCCTCGGCGCGGGTGCGGCCGCGCAGACCGAAGGGGTCCGACTCGCGCAGGGCCGAGAGGATCGGTCGGGTCGCGCGGACGAAGGGACGCAGGATCGTCACGATCGCCGCGTCGGGAATGGACTCGCTCACGTACCGATCATCCCGAATGCGAGGGTTCCCTGCCCGGCGAGCGCTCCGCCGCCCCCTCCTCCAGCACCCGCCGGGTCACGACCAGGCCGCTGAGCAGCCCCGCGACCAGCAGGAGCAGCGACTGCCAGGTGGTCGGGAGCAGGACGTCCCCACCCGGTCCCGCGAACCCGAGGACGCCGACCACGACGACCCAGACCACCAGCGGCGAGGCGACGGCGGCGGTCGCGGTCGAGACGTCCGTGACCGCGCGGATCAGCCACGGCAGCGTGAGCAGCGCCAGCACCGCGCCCACCGGCACCGGGACCGATCCGATGTAGAGCGGCTGCAACAGCAGCTCCAGCGCGGCCAGGCCCGCGCCCGCCACGGAGAGCAGCCCGATCGTGAGCGCCCGGATCACGCCAGGCCGCCGAACAGGTCGTCGGCGGGGGCCTCCCCGGGGGTGGCGAGGACGTACTCCTCGACGTCGAGCAGCGGCTGGGCCACGTCGTTGCTCATCGCGTAGGCGGGCTCCCAGACCGCGACCTGGGTCGCGTGGGCCCGCATGGCGGCGACGAGCCGGTCCCGGTGGGCGGAGACGTCCAACCGGGTCGTGACGACGGCGTCGGGCACCGTGGGCAGCTCGTCCGGCTCCGGGAACCGGAACGGCAGGCCCGGCAGGTCGCGGATCCCCGCCAGCCCGGCCTCCAGCACCGACCGCGAACGGACGGCGTGGAAGACCCGGACGGGCCGCGCCCGGGCGACGGCCATGGTGAGCTCGTGCGCGCGCACGTGGTCCGGGTGCCCGTAGCCGCCGTCGTCCGCGTAGGACACGAGGACCTGCGGCGCCACCTCGTCGACGACCTCCAGCAGCTGCTGCACCTGCAGGTCGAGGTCCCCGGCGGTGAGCGCACGCGGGTGCAGGTCCGGCAGCGCGACGGCGCGGGTGCCCTCGCCGTGCCCCATCCCGCTGTCCCGCCAGCGGGCGAGACCACCCAGGAACCGGTGCTCCGGCCCGCCCAGCGCCGCCAGCGCCCCCGCGAGCTCGCCGATCCGGTACCCGCCGAGCTGGTCGGCGCGGTCCGGGGCGAGCTCGCGCAGCGCGGGCGGGATGACCTCACCCTCCTCGCCGAGCGTGCAGGTCACGACCACACAGCGCACCGAGGGATCGGCCGCGTACCGAGCGATCGCGCCACCCGTCGAGAGGGTCTCGTCGTCCGGATGGGCGTGGACGAAAAGAACGCAGCGACCAGGCACGCCGAAGAGCATCGCATTATGGCTCCATAATGCGCTCCAGCGGCCCACCAGAACGCATTATGGCTCCATCGTGCCAGGTCAGAGGAGGGTTCGAGACTCGGCGTAGTGGCAGCTCACCGGGTGGCCGTCGCCCCGGTCCGTGAGCTCCGGGGGCTGCTCGACGCATCTCGACTGCTGCTCTGTCGTCAGCTCGTTCGCGAACTTCGGACAGCGGGTACGGAACCGGCAGCCCGACGGCGGGTTGGCCGGGCTGGGCAGGTCCCCGACGACCGTGATCCGCTCCCGGGCCCGCTCCTTGCGCGGGTCCGGCAGCGGGATCGCCGAGATCAGCGCCTGCGTGTACGGGTGCGCGGGCGCCGTGAACAGCTGCTCCGCGGTGCCGATCTCCACGATCTGCCCGAGGTACATCACCGCGATCCGGTCCGCGATGTGCCGCACCACCGACAGGTCGTGGCTCACGAACAGGTAGGACAGCCCCAGCTCGGCCTGCAGCTCGTCGAGCAGGTTGAGCACGCCCGCCTGGATCGAGACGTCCAGCGCGGACACCGGCTCGTCGAGCACCAGCAGCTTGGGCCGCAGGGCCAGTGCCCTGGCGATCCCGATGCGCTGCCGCTGTCCGCCCGAGAACTCGTGCGCGTAGCGGTTGCCGTGCTCCGGCTTGAGCCCGACGGTCTGCATCAGCTGCCGGACCTTGTCCCGGCCGCCGTCGGAGTACAGCCCGTGGATCCGCAGCGGCTCGGCGATGATCTCGTTCACCGGCAGCCGCGGGTCCAGCGAGGCGTACGGGTCCTGGAACACGATCTGCAGCTCGCGGCGCAGCCCGCGCAGGTCAGAGCGGCTGAGCGAGGTCAGGTCCCGGCCCTTGTAGAGCACCTCGCCCGAGGTCGCCGGGATCAGGTTCAGCACCACGCGCGCGGTCGTGGACTTGCCGCAACCGGACTCGCCGACCAGCCCGAGGGTCTCGCCCTCGGCGAGGTCGAACGAGACGTCCGAGACCGCCTGGACCGCCCCGATCTGCCTGCGGACCAGACCCTTCGAGCGGATCGGGAAGTGCTTGACGACGTTGCGCACGGACAGCAACGTCTGGGTCTCCACGGCGGTCACGGTCGGCCCTCCTCCGCGAGCTGGTGCAGCGCCTGGGCGTCCGCCACCTCGGTGTCGAACACGTCGTCCGCCGACGCGCCCGCGAGCGTCTCCGCGTGGTGGCAGGCGGCCAGGTGGTCCGGGCCGGTGGTGGCCCGCAGCTCGGGCTCGGTCTCGTCGCACACCGCGGTGTGCTTGGGGCAGCGCGGCCCGAAGGGGCAGCCAGGCGGCATGTTCACCACGCTCGGGGGCGAGCCCGGGATCGGGGTGAGCCGCTCGCTCGGCCGGTCCATCCGCGGCAGGCTGCCGAGCAGGCCCAGCGTGTAGGGCATGCGCGGGGTGTAGAACACGTCCTCCGCGCTGCCGACCTCCACGAGCTTGCCCGCGTACATCACCATCACGCGGTCGGCCTGCCCGGCGATCACGCCCAGGTCGTGGGTGATCAGCACCATCGCGGCGCCGGTCTCCTCCTTGGCGGCGGACAGCGCGTCCATGATCTGCGCCTGGACGGTCACGTCGAGGGCCGTCGTCGGCTCGTCGGCGATGATCACGTCCGGGTCGTTGGCCATCGCGATCGCGATCACCACGCGCTGCCGCATCCCGCCCGAGAGCTCGTGCGGGAAGGAGCCCGCGCGGTCCCGGGCGTTGGGGATCCGGACCTTGTCCAGCAGCTCCACGGCCCGGTCCAGCGCCGCCTGCTTGGAGACGTCGTGGTGGGCGCGCACGGCCTCGGCGATCTGCGCCCCGATCGTGTAGACGGGGTTCAGCGAGGTCATCGGGTCCTGGAAGATCATCGAGATCCGGGAGCCCCGGATCCGCGTCATCTCGGTCTCGGACAGCCCGAGCAGGTCGCGACCGTCGAACCGGACCTCGCCGGACACCCGAGCCGTGGTCGGCAGCAGCCGCATCACGGCCATGCTGGTCACGGACTTGCCCGACCCCGACTCGCCGACGATGCCGAGCACCTCGCCGCGGCGCAGCGTGTAGTCCACGCCGCGGACCGCGCGGACGGGCCCGTCGCCGGACGGGAAGCTGACGTCGAGGCCCGAGACCTCGAGCACGACGTCGCCCTTGGTCCCCTTGCGCCGCTGCGGCGCGAGGTCGATCTGCTCGCTCACTGGCGCACCTTCGTCTGCTGGGGGTCGAACGCGTCACGCAGGCCGTCGCCGATGAAGTTGATCGTGAGCGCGATGATGATGATGAACAGGCCCGGGAAGTAGAAGAGCCAGGGTCGCGTGGTCAGGGCCGTCTGGGCCTCGCTGACCAGCAGGCCGAGCGAGGTGTCCGGCGGGGTCACGCCGAAGCCCAGGTAGGACAGCGACGTCTCCAGCAGGATCGCCAGCGCCACCAGGATCGTGAGGTTGACCAGGATCGAGCCCAGCGCGTTGGGCACGAGGTGGCGCAGGATGATCCGCGTGTCGCTCGCCCCGAGCGCCCGGGCCGCCTCGACGAACTCCTTCTCGCGCAGCGACAGCACGACCCCGCGGGCCACCCTGGACACGTAGGCCCAGTACAGCGCGGCGATGACCAGCGCGATCAGGTACCAGGTGCCGCCGAAGTTGTGCGCCAGCATCGCCGCGACGGCGATCAGCGGCAGCGTGAGCACCAGGTCGGAGATGCGCATCATCACCGTGTCGACCCAGCCGCCGAAGTACCCCGCGACCGAGCCCCACAGCGTGCCCACGAGGGTGGCCAGGATCGCCACGGACACCGAGACCTGCAGCGAGATGCGGGTGCCGCGCAGCACCTGTGCGAACTGGTCGCGGCCCGCGGAGTCCGTGCCGAAGGGGTGCTCCCAGGAGGGCGGCACGGAGTTGTCCGGCGTGTACTGGCCCGCGTCGTACTTCCAGAGCCAGCCGCCGACGTAGGCCAGCAGGATCAGCGCCACGAACACGCAGAGGCTGACGACGGCGGCGCGGTGCTGCAGGAAGCGCCGGAAGACCAGCTGGGCCTGGCTGCGCTCCGCGACCGTGAACTCACGCTCCTCCGCCTGCGGCGGGATCGCGGTGGTGGTGTCAGGCATAGCGGATCCTCGGGTCCAGGACGCCGTAGAGCAGGTCGGCGAGCAGGTTGAAGGCGATCACCACGGTGGCCGCGATCAGGAGCCAGGACGCCGTCGCGTAGACGTCGTTCATCCGGATCGAGGTGACCAGGTAGTCGCCCATGCCCTTCCACTGGAAGACGTTCTCGGTGACGACGGCGCCACCGATGATCGAGGCGATGTCCAGTGCGGTCACGGTGGTCAGCGGGATCAGCGCGGTGCGCAGCCCGTGCTTGACCATCACCCGGCGCCGGGTGAGGCCCTTGGCCCTGGCGAGCCGCACGTAGTCGGAGTTCATCACCTCGAGCATCGAGGCCCGGGTGAACCGGCTCCACGCGGCGTAGGAGATCAACGCCAGCGAGATCGTGGGCAGCACCATGTGGCCGATGACGTCGAGGATGTACGCGCCGGTGCCCTGCGGCGGCGGCACGGAGACCTGGCCGATCGTGTAGATCGCCTGGGTGCCCACGGCGTTGTTGAACTCGATGCCCGCCTGCTTGAGCAGGATCGCGAACCAGAACGCGGGCATCGCGAGGAACAGGAAGCCCAGGAACGTCGCGGTGTAGTCGAACTTCGAGTACTGCTTCACGGCCGTCAGCACACCGATGACCACGGCGAGCACCAGCGCGATGAGCATCGCGAGCGCGATCAGCCGGATCGTGACGAGGAAGCGGTCGGCGAGGTCCGAGCCGATGTTCGCCGTCGAGACGACGGACGGACCGAAGTCCCCGGTGAAGATCCCGCCGAGCCACGAGAAGTAGCGCGCCAGGAGGGGCTGGTCGAGGTGCAGACGAACGGTTTCGGCGTCGATCACGTTCTGCGGGGCGGGCGGGTTCTTCTCCCGCAGCGGCGCCAAGGGGTCGGCCGAGGCCGAGCCCAGCGCGAAGATGATGAACGACGCGACGATCAGGACCGGTATCGAGTACAGGATCCTGCGCACGGCGAAGGCGAGCATGCGGCCATCTTCCGACTCGTGGTGGGAGTACGGCCCTCGACCCGCTGGTGGCGGGCCTCAGGCCGCCGTTGCAGGGTAGACCGGAGGGCGGGTCCGCACCGTCTGGCGGACCCGCCCCCGGTCAGGGGTCACGAGCCGGAGCGGATGCCCCACTCGGCCGTGTTGTAGGTGATCCCGTCGAGCGACGCGTTGTTGCGCACGTTGCCCAGGGTGTTCTGCACCGCAGCCAGGGTCGGCTTCTGGTACAGCGGGAGCACGTAGGCGTCGTCGGCCATGATCTTGTCGGCCTCGTTGAGCTTCGCCCGGGCGTCGTTGATGTCCGTGGACGAGGCGGCCTCGTTGATCAGCGCGTCCGTGGTCGGGTTGATGTACTTGCCGTAGTTCGACCCGGAGTTGCTCAGCCACAGCTGCTGCGCCCCGCCGAACGGCGCGGGCGACATGATCCAGCCGAACACGATGACGTCGTAGTCGCCGGTGCTCGTCGTGGTGCCGAGCGAGTCGGTGGTGATGACCTCGACGTTCACCCCGAGCTGCTTGGCCGAGGCCGCGAACAGCTCGCTCTCGGTCTGCCGGACCGCGTTGCCCACGGTGTAGCGCATCCGCAGGGTCGGGACGGCCTGGCCGTTGGGCGCGACGAGCGCGGTGCCCACGCCGGTGTAGCCGGCGTCGGTCAGGATCTTCTTCGCGGCGTCGATGTTGCCGGAGCCCTGGCCGGTGGCCGTCAGGTTGTCCTGGTAGCCGTCCTGGCCCGGGACGAACATCTTGTTCTGCAGCGGGGTGATGTCCGGGTTGAACTGCCCCACCGTCTTGGCGATGATGTCCTGCACGTTCACCGCGGTGTAGAGCGCCTGGCGCAGCGGCTTGTCCGCCAGGAACGGGTTCACCAGGTTGAAGTCGAAGTGCTCCCAGCTCAGGCCCGCGGCCTGCCGCTGCGACACGTTCGGGATGTTCTGCAGCTGGCTCACCAGGTCCACCTGCGGCTGCGGGAACAGCGCCTGGACCTCGTTGTTCTGCAGGGCCAGCGGCTCCTGGGTGGCGTCGGTGACCACGCGGATCACGAGCCGGTCGAGCTTCGGCTTCGTCGCGCCGTACCACTGCGGGTTCGGGACCAGCGTGAGCGCGACGTTGTCCTGCCAGTTCTCGACCTGGAACGGGCCCGCGGAGTAGGTCGGCACGGTGGTGCCGAAGAAGTCGAACGCCGCCTTGAGGCCTGCCGGGGTGTTGACGTCACCCTGCTGCGCGCCGATGTGCGCCGGGTAGAGCGGGGCGGCGGAGTTGAAGAGGCTCTGCCAGTCGGTGTACGGCTTCGCCAGCGTGACCGTGACGGTCTTGCCGTTGTCCGAGCCCACCACGGACTGGATCTGGTCGTAGCCGCCGTTGCCCGCGGTCTCGCACTCCGGGCAGTCCCGGGTGTTCTGCCACTTCCAGGCCATGGCGAAGTCGTCCGCCGTGACCGGGGTGC
Organism: Pseudonocardia pini; assembly: GCF_013870575.1. Classification (GTDB taxonomy): domain Bacteria; phylum Actinomycetota; class Actinomycetes; order Mycobacteriales; family Pseudonocardiaceae; genus Pseudonocardia; species Pseudonocardia pini. Next base: position 975 of record NZ_JACBXB010000136.1, on the reverse strand, counting down.
CGTCGTTCCAGACCGCGGCCGGCTTGATCTTGTACGTGACCGTGGTCGGGTTGGTGAGGTCCGCCGAGTCCAGCAGGTCCGTGTTCAGCGTCGGCTTGAGGTCCGGCGAGGTGTAGAAGGCGTACGTCAGGAGGGGCTTGGTCGCCATGCCCGTCCAGTCGACGTTGCCCTCGGACGAGATGACGTTCCAGTTGTCGATGTTCTTCTCGGAGGCCAGCGTGACCGTGCCGCCCTGCTGGAGCTCGTCCGCGGTCGCGCTGTTGCAGGTGTTGGGGTTGGTCTCGCAGTCCCCGTAGACGCCGCCCGAGCTGCCCCCGGCGCCGCCGCCACCGCCGCAGGCCGCCAGGACAAGGGCCGCCGCCGTGGCGACCGCTGCGGCCGCCGCCGCGCGCGTTCTCTTCATGGAATGGTTCCTCGATCTCTCGCCGGTTCGCGCCCGGTCGGGCACCGGAATCGGGCCGTACGCCCCTGGCCCATGTGCCGGGCGAGGGCTCCCGATCCCTGGGCAACTTAAGAAGCTCACAGGTTGTCCCGCCAACCAAGTCGCCGATCGTGACCAAAGGGTGACGTGAAGTGGACATTGCGACACATCGTGATTACTCAGGAGTAACTTCTCCCCCACCCGAGGGCCGTTCAGCCTGCCGGGGCCACCCAGCGTTGCGCTCCGGTCAACGGCCCGGTCACCAACGGACCAGGACCGAACCCGGTCGCGGCAGCACCGGACGGCGTGCTCACCAGGAGCGACACCTGCTGGAACAGCGGCAGCGCGGGCAGCTGCGCCCAGAGCACCCGCTCGACGGTGGCCAGCTGCTCCGGGTTCGGCACCGCGGCGGCGGCGAGTGCCTCGAGGTCCGGCTGCAGCGCGGCGGAGCAGAAGCCGCCCGGCAGTGCGGGCGGGTCCGGCAGCGCGGCGGTGGGCTCCGGGCACCCGTAGTCCGACGCGAGCTGAGCGCCGACCGGCCCGCCCACCGCCCG